>CAYUAV010000338.1:0-5010 GCA_964442665.1 uncultured Bacteroidales bacterium | reverse complement strand
CTCCCACCGAAAAAATAACAAATACAGCCCAAAAAGAATACTCAGGCATATACTGGTCTCGAACAGGTATAAAAGCAAGGGAATCATGACTTATCCTCTTTTTGTTTCTTCAGTTCGGATAACATTTTCATTACATCCTCCACCTCGTTAATGTCCAGGTCTTTTTTCTCCGAAAAAAAGCTGACTACCTGTTTAAGTGAATTATTGTAGTAATCTTTAACCAGTTTCTTCATCTGGCTTTTCCTGTATTGTTCCTTTGTAATAAGAGGATAATACTGATAGGTTCCTCCGAATACATTAAAGCCGATTATCTCTTTCTTTACTAAAACACGAACTATTGTTGAGACAGTATTGTAAGGCGGCTTAGGTTTTGGAAAGTATTCCAGGATATCCTTGATAAATCCTTTGCCGATATCCCAGAGAATCTGCATTATTCTTTCTTCCGCTTTGGTTAGTGTATACATCCGATTACAAGTTTAAATTGATCAGCACAACAAACATACAACTTATTTTTAAGTTGTGCAACTTATTTTTAAGTTATTTAATTTATTTTTTAGTTGGTGATGGTACGAATTGTTTCATAACTAATAAATAAGCCTGCTTGCAGAATATGAAAGAAAGATCATTAGGATGCTTTTCGCCGTCTCCGGAATTGATTTTGAAACAGAACCAGCTCGATGGCTTTTTGTATGGCCTGGTTAATCGGGTAATAAGGTAAAGCCAGCTGAGGATCAATCCCAAATAATTTCATATAGTATGCTGTACCTACAGGTGCTTTTGCTATATTTTCCAACAATACATCGGGCCGAATAACTGACTTGATTTTTCTACAACTAATAAGATGTGGCTGACCATTTTTATCGGTTCGGGCAGCAAAACCAAATAGCCGGCAAATGAGTCCCCGATGATCATAAACTGAACACCCTCCGCAGTTCAGAAAGGGATTAAAAAAAACACAGATGCCCGTGTCATTGACAGAATCAAGTCGCTGCTTGAGTTCTTCTGCCCTTCCAGATCTATAAAGAATATAAGCGGCAGGTAAGAATTCGAGTATCGTTGCCTCAATATCGCGATACCGGCAACATTCATCACAACCCTGAAAACATGCAATACTGGCCGACTTTTTAAAAAACTTTGTTTCCCTCTCCAATTCACGATAAATCTCGTTTATCGCCCTCACCTTATTTATCATTATATTCCTGTAATCAAACCATCTTATTGTTTATATATCTTTTCCCCGATACATAATCCCGCTATAATGAACTAAGCTTTCTTTTAATAATTCTTTGCAAATAATAGAAAAGTCAGTTACAAATCAACAACATGATTCCTGCTAATTTACCTGCACGGATACATTACTATTCACACCGTTTTTAACCGGAATAAGATTATTGCCAAAGCGCTGTTCTGCAGCCTGCAAAATACTTTTAAGCATATCGGCATAATTGGTACCCCCGATACCCGCCATTTTGGCCAGATGACCGTCCCAGCACCAACCCGGATTCGGATTCACTTCAAGCAACTTTGGAACACCTTTACTGTCGAGACGCCAGTCGAACCTGCTGTAATCCCTGCATTCCAAACGTTCAGCCAGTTTTATACTGTATTCAATAATCAGCTTCTCAGTCTGCTCAGGTAAAACAGCCGGAATGGAACGTAACAATTGAAAATAGGGCGAATCCTGCAGCCATTTGGCTTCGTAACCACATATTTTCGGTAAACCTTCAGGAAGTTGCGAATAGTCCTCTTCGACAATCGGTAACACGGTATACGATTCAGGAATATTGCCAATTATGCCCAGGGTAAGATCTTTTCCTGTCAACAATTCTTCGACCAGCAAAGGTTTATCATATCCGAATTTTTCACGGGTCTTCAGAATGGCATCATTCAACTCCTCAACAGTAAATGCCACACTTTTCTGGGTAATTCCGAAACTCGAATCACCAAAGTTCGGTTTGGCAATAACAGGAAAAGCAATGTTCATTTCAAACACGTTGTCCTCTGGTTTAATATAGAATGCATCGGCAACCGGAACTCCCATTTCCTGCGCAATACCTCTGATCAGCGATTTATCGTAACAGTATGACAAACATTGCGGATTGGAACCTGTGTATGGAATTTCAAGCATTTCCAGCAATGCGGGCACATGAAGTTCTTTACGTGCATCGTTTAAAAATCCCTCATCGCACAGATTAAATATATAATCAACCTTGTTTTTAAGCTTTAGTAAATCGCCGATAAGCATATTATGATTATTCACATAGGTAAACCGGTAATTTTTGAGAGAACTCAGGGCAATTTTTAATTGCTGGATCGTATTGTAATCATCTTCATCAAATACCGTTGAAGGTTTAATGATATCGGGTTTTTTCGGATCGCCCATTATCACGGCAACATTTTTAACCTCTACTTTTTGTTTCGGAGGCGACCATTCCTTGATTACTTCCGAAGTAGTAATAATCCTTCGTTCCATCAGGCCCAGATCCTGGTTTCTTTTTGAACCGGTTTTGTAATTATCGTGAAAACCTATTTTACTGAAACCGGCTTTGCTAAGTATTTCCTGAAGTTTTTCCTTGGTATAAAGTCGTTCGGCATAGAACTGATCGACCAGCACGCCTTTATTAATATTATTAATGACCTCGCGCGAAATCAGGCGTTCTCCATCTTTGGCCAGCGAACGTTCACGGCACACAAAATGGTTCTTGTCGATCCATTCCCAACTTCTCGGATTATAATGTTTTTTCAGGTAATTTCCATCTGCTACATCGATAAGGAAACGTCCGTATGGTTTCAGTACACGGAATATTTCTTTCAGGATCTTAACATCGTCATCGATGCTCTCGAAATAACCAAAGCTATTGCCCAGTATCATAACCACGTCAAATGTATCACTCGGATAGGGTAGCTTACGGGCATCGCCTTCTTTGAAATTAACCTGTAGTTTTTCTGCAATGCTGGTTTGCTTTGCTTTACGAATAAGATAATGCGAACGATCCATGCCATACAGATTTTTAAAACCTCTCCGTGCCAGTTCCAGAACATGACGACCCTGTCCGCAAGCCAGATCAAGAATGGTGGAATCATCGTTTAAATTGAGAATATCAGAAAACATATCTACTTCGAAATGTGTAATTTCACCATCATCAACCACATCAGCATCGGTTTTCAGATACATGGAGTTAAAAATTCGCTGCCACCAGTCCGGCAGCAGATAATCTTCGAGATTCTTTACAGGACCATGGGATGGCTTATGTTGTGTAACGTTTTTTTTATTTTTCGGATTCGTATGTTGATCATTTTTCATTTTCGACATTTTTTATACTTATGAATTGAATACATATAGTTATTGGTGGTTTTACTCTCCGATTCATACTAAATGTTTTTCCTGAAGTCATTTATCTTCTCGTTAAGGTTTGGATAGATAAAACGAATAAGCTCAGTAAGCACAGCTAAAAATATCATCAACAAATATTGACGGGTATAAAGTTCCCTCACACAGGAATATCCATATTGGCGAGCCGGTTTTTGCATCAGGATCATCAGAGTTGTTTCCATTTCAATGAAAATGCCATTATCCTTAAATTTACTTCATTACAGATAATGCGTTGTTAGGATTATTTCTGTTTACATGATAACCTGGATTACCTTTATTTTTTATTGCTGCATTCACAGGAAATTGATTTCTATGGTTGTAGAGTCCGGTCATACACTTATCGTATAAACGATTTAGAAGCCGGGAAGGAAATTAAGACTCCATTTAATGGAATCATGCACTGAAAAACGTGAATTTTATCAAGTCTATTCTTATATAAAGCATTCATTATCAAACCTTTGTTCAGGTCAAAAATGAGTTTGAAATCAAGAACAAAGTTTAGTATAAATATTGATATTAAAGTCTTTTATTTTCAGAATTTACTAAAAAAAGATATCAACTAACTTATTAACGTTGTCGAAAAGGAATAACTTTGAAAGACAGGCGTGATTTTAACAGATTTTTTTCCCGATGTAACCGGTACTTAATATGATTATCCCAACGAAAACAAGAATAAATTATTCGTTTATAAAAATACTAACCGGTTCCGACCTGGCCAAACGCCGGATACCTTATATGATAGCCGACAGCCAGGTGAAAGGTCCGAATGTATGGCTTACTGCATGTATGCATGGTGATGAGATTGGAGGAACTGTAATTCTTCATGAACTTTTCAAAAGACTTAAGAAGGGATTAATACGGGGATCCATTCATGCTTTACCGCTGCTAAATCCGTTCGGACTGGAAACCGTATCGAGAAATATTGCACTATCGAAAGAGGATCTGAACCGCTCATTCCCAGGCGATGAGAAGGGTACACTGGCACAACGGATAGCCTATAAAATATTCCGGAAAATCACTGAAATAAAACCTGCACTGGTGCTGGATCTGCATAATGACTGGACCCGTTCAATTCCCTATGCACTTCTCGATCCGAAAACAGGAGACACCATGGATTCATCGATACGATCATATGCAGAAAGTACCGGGTTACTCCTGATCCAGGATACTGACCTTATCTCCTCGTCGCTTACCTATAATCTTATATTAAATGATATCCCGGCATTTGTACTGGAACTGGGTGAATCGTATACCATCAATGAAAAAAATATAGTTACCGGCCTGAAAGCTGTATGGAATATACTGCAACATTTAGATATAGTAGAGACTGATACTACTGAGTTTAGTTACTCATTGCCGGCACCAATAAAAGGAAAGTTACTGAAGTATTCACCTTTACCTCTTAGTTCATCCAGCGGAATTTTGCGCTTTCAGGTCAAACCGGGAGACATTGTCCGAAAAGGCCAGAAAATAGCGCGTGTATACAATGCGTTTGGCAAATTATCGGAAACCATAGTTTCCCTAAACAACGCTATCGTAATAGGTGTAACCGATACTGCTATATCCTTTCCCGGATCGCCCATTATGGCATTTGGTGTATTATCGTAAACTTTATTCTATCCTCCATTCCCTTATCG
>CAYUAV010000337.1:0-5030 GCA_964442665.1 uncultured Bacteroidales bacterium | reverse complement strand
AAGTTTGGATATAGGGTAAATGCGTCAAATCCAAGAAATTTTTAATAAATGAAAACACGAAGTACCTGTATAGTATTACTTGCATTGAATTTCCTATATATCGATGCACAGGTATTTTACCGTGCCGACCGAATGTCAATCAATTCATCGACAGATAATGAAATGGCCCCGATGATATACAAGGATGGACTGGTCTTTAGTTCAAACCGTAAAAATGATATTGTACTCGTTACTGTCAATCAGGAAGGCGATTATATGTATAATCTCTACTTTGCAGAGAAAAAGGGTCATAAGAACTGGAGTTCTGCAAGCCTCTTCTCAAAGGAGATTGCAACACGGTATAATGAAAGTTCAGCTTGTTTCAGTCGCGATGGCAATACAATATATTATACAGGCTCTATAAATGCTTCGGGTAAATTGGGTGACGAATCTACCGGCGATACTTTGAAAAACGGAATTTTTATTGCACACTTGGAAAATGGTCAATGGTCGGTACCGGAAGCCTTTCCATATAACAATGAAGATTATGATATCGGATTTCCCTATATCAGTGACGATAATCAGCGGCTCTATTTTGCATCGCGCAACCCGGAAGGCTATGGGAAATATGACCTGTACTATTCTGATTATACGAATGGCATATGGTCCGAACCTGTGAATCTGGGACCTGTAATAAATACCGCAGAGAGTGAAGTATTCCCGTTTTTATACAAGGGAACCCGGTTATACTTTTCATCGGGAGGACATGCCAGTGAGGGAGGACTCGATATTTTTTATTCCGATATGACAGACGGAAGTTGGTCTTCGCCGGTAAAAATGCCCAGGCCCTTTAATTCACGTTCTGATGATTTTGGTTTTGTTGCCAATGCAGAGATTGATACCGGGTATTTTGCTTCCAATCGTCGTGGGACTGATGATATTTATTCATTTGTGTCAACATTTCCTGCTTTCAGTGAGTGTCCCGGACAAGTGGATGAAACTTTCTGTTATGAATTTTATGAAGCCGGTACAATGGTGCTGGATACAACAACACTTCGGTATGAATGGGACCTGGGTGACGGAACAAAAATCAGGGATGTCAGGGTCAGTCATTGTTATGCCGAACCAGGTTATTATCTGGTACAGCTCAATGTAATTGATACACTGACCGGAGATATTTATTTCAGTGAAGCATCCTATGATCTTTTAATAGAACCGGTTGAACAACCTTATATAACGGCTCCCGAAAAGGCTTATGTGAATCAGAACATTGATTTTGATGCTTCACAATCAAGTATCCGAAGTTTTGATGCTGAAAATTATTATTGGGATTTTGGAGATGGCACTATAGAAAATGAGGAAAAAGTAAGACATCGGTATACAAAAGCTGGAACCTATACAGTTCGGCTTGGGATTACCGGTCCTGCCAGTGAATCGGAAGAAGATATCCAAAAAGCATGTTCAAGCCGATCGATAATAATTCTGAAGCAATAAAATATCGATGATAACTTTTTCTGTTTGAATTCGTAGATAGTTTTTATACATGATATTGTATATTTGACCATAATGAGGAAATTGAAAAAGGCTGTTAAACAGTTATACCGATGAAATTACATATCTATCTTATCCCATTAATGCTTATAACTGTTACTGTTATGGGACAGCCGGTTCCTGCAGGCGACGAGAACATTCCCTACCTGATGACTTTTGGGAACAGGGCAGAAACCTCTTGGGGAGATGATGACTTTTCGCAAACATTTTTCTTCCTGATACCCGAAACTTTTAAGGAACCTGTATTCATCCGGGTCTTTGATCCGGATACCGGTGGCGACATCGATGAAATTAACGGTGAATGGGATACACGTACCGTATTTTCGGTTTATGGTGGCAAAGAATGCTATTCGAACAGAGATGCCCAGGAAACCGATCCGAAAGGAAATTATAAAAGTGGTATTTTACTGGCAACAAAGGCCTTCGATATGAATCCAAGGTATAATAATAACTGGTATACTTTTGGACCTTTTAATCCGACCGAAGGCGAATACGTTTCAAAATTCGGAGGCTATGTACTTAAGATTATTGCCGACGGTATTGCCGGTAACGACGGAAATCTTTACAGGTATTACCTGAGTACAAAATACGATGAAAATAAACCTGTTGAGGGAGGTAATGCTTTTGCCTTCGAATATTCGTTTCGTATGTACGACAATCCCAATGAGGTTTCCCATATTTATCCTTATGTCGACGATCGTACAATAACCGTAAAACTTTCTAACTTTGATTGGGATTCAGATGGTTTCATTCGTACCGTATCCGTCGCCCGAAAAGGACAGATGAGTCCGATATCCGCGGATGATAATTGGGTTGAGGATGAGTTCAAAATATTTGACGAAGAAAAAAATACGTCATTAGATATACAGTTTATCAAGAAAAAGTCACTTCCGGTGAAGAACAATAATGTTGTAGTGAATGTCAGAAACCAGTATAATGAATTACTGCCTTTCTATGTTATTCCTATCGGAGGTGTACCAAAATATAAGTATAATATTGGAGCAAACCGAGTGAATAAATGAGATTTGCGAACTTCCCCAGCTATTTCGGAAATAACCGGAATTTATTCCTGATACTTATTTTATCCCGTATTATTTCACTGAGTACTCTGTATTCACAGGATATTCGCTTTCAGACACTTTCTGTTACTGAGGGCTTGTGTCATCCGTTTGTCTATAATATTAGTCAGGATAAAAACGGATTTATCTGGATTGGCACAGGTGAAGGACTATGCCGTTTCGATGGTTTTGAATTTATTAGTTCTAATACTTTCGATACCCTTCCCGCTGATGTAGTTAATGTAAGTTTTAGAGACAACCTGGGAAAGTTATGGTTTGGTTTTAATAACGGACAATTATGGTCGTACGATGGAAATTATTTTACTGGCTTTCCCTTGCTGAGCGATCAAAATGTTACCATTACAGGGATAACACAAAGCAATGAAGAGGGGATACTTATTGCCACACAAAATCATGGTATTCTAGAATTTAATGAAACCGGTGATGTTGTTCCTTTTGAACCATCTTTTTCGAATAATTTGCTTACATCAATTCATGTTAACGGACGGACTTTACTGGTTGGAGCCCAGGAAGGTTTGTTTATTTGTGATCTTGACCAGCCGGAATCAATGCCTGTTGAGGTTGAAGAACTTAATTATATAAAAGTTCAGGTTATTAAAAATGCCTATAATGGTAATTCGTACTGGATTGGTACCGAAGATGACGGTCTTTATTTTCTGAAAATACTTTTTGATTCTGTTCAATTGTTGAAGGTTGGTGAGCAACTGGGATTAGGATTTGAGAAAATACAGGATATACAGTACGATATCGATTCAAATTTATATGTGTGTTCCTTTACATCCGGGTTATTAAAAATAATACCTGATAATAAGAAAAAAGGTGAGATACTTTCCGTTGAGCGATTTGATGCTGCAAGTGGTATACCATCAGATTTTGTGAAATGTATTTTTGAGGATATGGAAAGGAATATCTGGATTGGGACCTATGGTGGAGGAATTGCCATGCAGAAAAGTCTTTCGTTTCATTTTTATGATTTTGAAGACAAAGGAATCAGTAAGTCGATCTTATCGCTTGCTGTAAATGATAGCTTGCTATGGTTGGGAGGTGAGAACGGGATTTTACGGTGGGATCATAGAAAAGGGACATCGGTATTTCTCAAACAAAACGGACTGCCCTCCGATAAAATTACTTCCATGTTCTACAGAAAAGGTATCCTGTGGGCGGGAACTGATCGAAATGGTATTTATAAATCCGATGGCCGGGGAAAATTTGTATCTTTTTTCAGAGCTGATAATTCTATTGGCAATTCAATTAATTTCATAACGGGCGATAATGAAAATATTTATGCCGCTACAAAAAATGGTATTTATGTTATCAGTACTGTTTTGTCGAAGCAATATCATTATAGTACTTTAAACGGACTGCCCCATAACGATATTGAACATTTGTTCCTCGATGCTGAAAATCGTTTATAAATTGCTACCCTAACTAACGGTAATTACGAAAACAATGTAAGGGGAGAAGTTGAGGAATTTTTTACCATTGGAAAATACGAGCTGGATTTTAACTCCATAACACAGGATAAAAGCGGTAATATATGGGTGAGTACCTATGGCCAGGGCGTTTTCCTGCTTATGAACGATTCTGTTATTAATGTTACAGTAAAAGAAGGCCTTAAATCAAACTATTGCTATAGTGTTGTATCCGATGATAGTCTGTATATATGGGTCGGACACCGGCTCGGTCTCAGCAGGATCAATATAAATACACTCCGAGTTACCGTTTTTGATTCCGATAACGGAATAATCGGGGATTTTAACCAGAATGCAGCTCTTTTAAGTCACAATGATGAATTGTACTTCGGAACAACGGACGGACTAATTTCCTATAATGTTTCCGACGGCTATAAGGAAAAATTTGAGCCGAAAACAAACATACTGCATGTTTTCATTTCCGATAAAGAATATGATTTCAGGAAACCTATTGTGTTGCCTTATTCAGCATACAAATTAAGAATCGAATATATTGGTCTGAATTATGCCGATCCTGAAGCGGTTTCCTATCAATACAAACTTGAAGGATACGATCTGGACTGGTCGGAGGTAACTACCTCACGCGTGGCAATATATCCAAGGGTTGAAGATGGAGAATATACCTTTCTTTTAAAAGCAATCAATCCTGACGGAAGTATAAATAAGATTCCGGCCAGTATCTCCATTAGAATTAAATTGCCTGTATGGAAAACCTGGTGGTTTATATCACTTCTTACGATAATTATTCTGCTTCTGATCATTGTAATTATAAAAGTGAGGGAAAGAAAGCAGAAGCAAATACAGGAATATCTTGAAGAACGACTCGACGAGCGCACACGTGAAGTAGTTGAACAGAAGGAAGAAATTGAGATTAAAAACCGCGATATAACCGATAGTATAAATTATGCCCAGAGAATTCAAACCAGTATTCTTCCTCCCATTAAACGGT
>CAYUAV010000336.1:0-5045 GCA_964442665.1 uncultured Bacteroidales bacterium | reverse complement strand
TATATCAACAGGCTTATCATTATTGAATATCCGGTCATGTATCCATAGTGCGTGATCAAAACAGTCATTTTTTAATCCCTGGAATTTCATACGTTTATTTACAGGGAGAATAATTGCCAGGATCAATAAAGGCAGGAGAAACAGGATTATATTTTTATACAATTTCCGCATCTAAAACTGAAAATAAATGAAGTAAGGTTTAACACTGAAATTGCCTAAAAGCAGGATAGTAAGTATAAGAATATAATAAACAATGAATCTTGACGGCTTCGGTTTTTTGATGATCCATTCATTATAATCATCCGACTTAAAGTTATGCTCAACCGTTAAAAAGCACAATAACACCAGTATGAGAGCCATAAATCGTATAGCGGAAAAGTTTTGGATTATCAGATACAGGCTACCGAATGAATACGAAGCTACTTGAAAAAGGGATTTTGATAAGCTGATAAAATGATGAAAATTTTCGGCACGGAAAGGAATCCATAGAAATGTGACTACTATAAATACGACCGGTGCGAAGAGGATCTTCCTGAAATTCGTTAATCGCTTTTCGGCTACCAGCAAAAACCCATGCATAGTGCCCCAGATAAGAAATGTAATGTTGGCGCCGTGCCAGAGACCGGAAAGAAGAAATGTCACCAAAATGTTCAGATCGGTGCGAAACCGGCTACCCCTGTTGCCTCCCAGGGGAATATACAGATAATCCCTGAACCAGGTGGAAAGCGATATATGCCAGCGATGCCAGAATTCACCAAACGAACCTGAGAAATAGGGGGTATTGAAATTTTTCATCAATTCTATTCCAAGCACTCTGGCTAATCCGATGGCCATATCGGAATATCCGGAAAAATCAGCATAAATCTGAAAGGCAAAAAACAGCGATCCGGCAATGGTAGTTAAACCCGATACCGGATTACCGGTTTTAAATATTGCATCGACCAAGATTCCAAAATTGTCGGCGATAACCATTTTTTTAAACAATCCCCATAAAATGAGCCTGAGTCCTGCAGTACACATATTGTAGCTGAACTCCTTTCTGACCCTGAACTGACTTAACAGATGACCTGCCCTTTCGATCGGGCCTGCAACCAGTTGTGGGAAGAACGAGACGAAAGCAAAAAATGAAAGAATATCTTTTGTAGGCTGTATCTTCTGTTTGTAGACATCAATGGTATAGCTAAGTGTCTGAAATGTATAGAATGAGATCCCGACCGGAAGAATAATCCGCAGCGTACTAATTCCGGAGGATATGTAAAATAATTTTAAGATCTCATTCAGCGATTCGATAAAGAAATTGAAGTATTTAAAAAAACCCAGGATACCCAGGTTAACGACAATACTTGCTATCAGTAAGATATTTTTTACAGATTTACTCCGGGTTTTCATCAACCCGATTCCTGCGAGGTAATCGACAGATGAACTGATCATAATCAGGCCCAGAAAACGCCAGTCCCACCATCCATAGAACAGGTAGCTGGAAAGGATGGTGAACAGGTTCCGGTATGTAACGGGTAACTTATTATTGATCAGCCAGTAAAACTGAAAGAACAGGATAAAAAATATCAGGAATGTTACTGAGTTGAAAATCATCCTATTTTATCCGTTGATAAATATTTCAATGTAAAACTTGAAATGAAAGTGAAGTACCAATATTAACGTTTATTTTTCAATCCTTTTCAGGATTTTTACAGCCTCATTAGCCACTACCTTTTTCCTTGCATCAAGATAGGGCCTTACAATTACAACAATGTTTGTCTGATACGATGGCTGATGAGCTATAATAGCATTGAATCCTTTAAATACCTGTTTTGCATGTTTCTCATCCCACAAATCAAGAGCAGCTTTCAGTATTTCAAAAGATCGCTCCGAAGCCTCTTTACTTGTTTTTGCATAATTAGCAATCGTATCCAGCGTATAATCCCGCACAATAGTGCTTGTATCCTTTTCGATCAGTTCCTGCAATTCGGGTAATATGGAAAAGATGATTTCCGGGATCTTACCGGCTATATAAGACAAGGTGTGAGCGGCTTCCCATCTTGTTTTTGTTTCTTTGGCAGCTAACAGAGGTATTACCGTATCGGTAAACGGAACAATTACATCGGGATTTTTCTCCGCCACCATGGTAAAGACTTCCATACAATCCGATTGTAGTTTTTTATCGGTATTATCTCCCAGTCCTTTAACAATATCGTTAAGTAAGCCAGGCTTTTCAATGCATTGCCCGGCAACCAGGCGATTCGACCTTTCGGTCTTATCGCCTTGTTTAGATGAAAGTTGATTTATGATATCCATGGTATTACACTTCTTTTAGAAAGTATCCGGAAAGTTAAAAGTTTTTTTCAATGAATTCTATCCGGTTAAAGGTTTGTGATCGGCGACAAGCAAGCTTGAGTTCTTCAGCTCATGGTTGCATGTTGCGGTTTTAAAATCTGATTTTTTACATCGCACTTGAGAGTCATGGTACAAAGAATCTCTCCCTGAATAAATATTTGTTCTTGTTCTTTTTAAATATAAAAACAAGGCCATATGCTCCTTCTTCAGCATATTTCCACTTGATGTTGTAACTAATATGAATTAAACTGTCATCCTGGTAAGTATTGAATTCAGTTTTACTTAATGAGTCAAGAGGCATAAACTCTTTCAGGTGATTTCGAAAAATATATCTCGAATCATATGAATCGCTTTTTATCCCGGAGTCAGTAATACAATCGACACATATTATTGTGTCAAAGGAATTATCTATAAGATATTGTATATTACTATTTTCTATTGCTTGTACAAATTCAGTCCATAAACTATCAGCAAATGATAATTGCTTCTTATCTGAATCTAAGTAAGACTTTTTATTATAGGAGCAATTAATAAGTAGTTTGCCAATTATTATAAGTCCTATCAGAAAAATTTGAAACTGTTTCATGTCTGGTGCAATTGCTACCGATAGATTATATGTGAATACGTAATAACTATTTTTAACTCCCGGCAAATTACAAACGATCCTTCTGAAATACAAATTTCGCATGATCTATAACAGTGAAGACAGCGAAAGAAAATCTGACAATACTTTTATTAAATTTTTTAGGATAAAATTCAAAAATCTGGTCGATGCCTGGCTCATAGTCTGTTTCTATGCACATAAAGAAGCATTTTTACAGAGATCAAACCCAATAAAAGCAAAGGACTGCCTGTAAGGGACCAGACACTTGTATAAAGGAACCGGATCTACTCCTTATTAACTGTAATTTACCTTCATAGAAAAACGCAGTGGAAAAATTAAGTTCATATGAGCAGGAATCGTTAATTTTACATAAGCTGTTTATCTACCGGTACTTATGAAATCAATCGGCATTATCCGTAACGTATTACTATTAATTGTGGTAGCCACAGGATGCAGGAAGGATAAAGAATCCCCGGTATCCGATCTCCTGGTATTCACCCGTTCACCTGTTGACACCATGTATATCTTATCGGCAACGCCCCTGGGAAATATTAATCCGCCAGGGCATACCTTTCCCACTGACCATATCTATTTTTACCTTGAAGGTCCGGATTATGTCCCCATTTATTCTATTGCCGGCGGTACAATAAGCCATTTGCGCTACAATGAGGGGTCGGACGATTACAGCATTGAGATCGAATTCAGCCCTTCCTGTTCTTACTACTTCGATCATGTGGCAAATCCGCCGGCCTATATCGCAGAAGGATATGGACTTGAGGAAAGTATTATGCTGGGGTACTGCGAAACAGGCCGGGGTGCATTTGATCTGGGTGTGATAGATTACGATGTTATTAATGGCTTCATCCTACCTGAGCGTTACCTGGAAAAAATCCTGCACTGTGCCAATCCCTATCTATATTTTACCGATTCGGTACGGAATATTTTATATCAGAAAAACCGGAGAACCAAAGAGCCCCGTGGAGGAACAATAGCTTATGATAAGGATGGAATGCTTTCCGGCAATTGGTTTCTGGAGGGTATCGCACTTGATATTCTGAATGCCACTTACCTGTACCAGGATTATCAGCTGACCTTTGCTTATGATATGTGGGATCCCGATGCTATCCTTATTGCGGCAGGAGGCACACTGGCACTGGCCCCTTTTTATTCGGGAGTAGTGGGTAACGCACCCGACCCAAAATATGTATCGGTATATACCGGTCCGGTAAAATATGAGTTTACATCGTATATCAGTAACGGAACACTGCTTGTTCAGATGGTGGAAGACCGGAAAATAAAGGTGGAGGTATTTCCGGAGCTAAGAAAGGATGAAGTGGATAGTTTTACTTCGGGGGCACGGTTTTATGTACGGTAGTATAGGACCGGTTTTTCTGTTTACAGAAATATTCCTTAAGGATCTGCCTCAGGAGAAGGAGATCAGGAATCCGTCATTGTCCGTTTAACTACTTTTGTGATCCGATAATCAAGTGTTAGTTTGTAAAAATGTAACATTATAATCCATTAATGGCGTGTTAGATTATATAAATGCAATGTCAAAGTCCTTTTGTAACATGTCAATGTTCAGAAATAACATGTTATGTGTTAAAAATACGGTGTCGGACCTCAATAATACTATGTAAAAGTGTAAAAACGGAATGTCAATATTCGAAAATGAAATGTCAGACTCCAATAATGGAATGTCAAATGACAATAATACCGTGTTAAATGCCAATAATGCAGTGTCAATCTTTAAAAATGAAATGCTAATGACCAATAACGGAACGTCAATGTTCTATAATGAAATGTCAGTATTTTAAGAATCTCAACCCCAAACCACCTGGCAAGGAGTTATAGCTAAAATAGTTAATAAGTCAGCCTTCCTTCCTTCTTAAGGATGGTTGGGAGGTTTTTAGGAATTTCAATCCCAGACCTCCATTCAATCCAAACCCTGGTTGTTTTTTTGGTAGGTCTGTTTTTATTGTTGAAAATTTGAGGTTAAGCAGGTTTAATTTAAAATGTCTGTTGTTTGTCCCTTTCTTTTTCAGTCGATAAAAAGAAAGGGACGAAAGAAAACTCTCGGTTAGCCTAAGTCGCATTAACATACCCT
>CAYUAV010000335.1:0-5053 GCA_964442665.1 uncultured Bacteroidales bacterium | reverse complement strand
TCCGGAAGCAAGTGCGGTAGCAATGTAATCATAGCCGCAGCACTTGTTGACGAGCATAGGACAGCATCATAAAAAATTACTATTGAATTACAATATACCTATGCTGTCCCGCAAAATTTAAACGACGACTGGGAAACCGGCACCCTGGACGAAGTGGGTATGCGTACCGATCTTATTACAAGCATGATGAATGATACCGTTATAAAAACACCCGTTTTTCAAAATCTGCTGATCGTTAAAGACGGGAAGCTTGTATTTGAGGAGTATTTTGGGAGTCAAACACCCGGCGATATCAATATCATATACTCGTGTACTAAAAGTTTTACTTCAGCACTGGTAGGGATTGCAATCGATCAGGGGCTTATAGGAGGTGTCGACATGCCCATCTATGAGTTCTTTCCCGAGTATCCGTTTTTGCAGGAGGAGGATAAAAGTAATATAACCCTACAACATGTGCTCACTATGACTTCCGGATTTGAGTGGAACGAACTGTCCATTCCCTATTCCGATCCTTCAAACGATAACTATATCGGGAACAGATCAGACAGTTACCTTGAATATGTGCTGAACAAACCCGTTGTAGATGAGCCCGGAACACACTGGGTATATAACAGCGGCAACACTATAATCCTTGCAGGGATAATCAGGAATGTCTCTTCATTTCAGGCGGCTGATTATGCTGAGCAGTATCTTTTTAATCCCCTGGATATTACTGAATATATATGATATACGGGGAACGATGGTATAACCGACGCCCACGGAGGTCTTTTATTAAGGGCCAGGGATATGGCCCGTTTCGGGTTGTTGTATTTGCAGAACGGAAACTGGAACGGTTTACAGGTTGTACCTGAAGCATGGGTAGCAGCCTCATCGGTTGGGTATATAAACCGGTACGAAGGATATACAAAATACAAATATGGCTACCAGTGGTGGGTTGAATCCTATAATGGATTCGATGCATACACATGGGAACGTACTTTTTGAGCCCAGTCGCGATGAGACAACGATTCATCAAACATTTGGTAAGGCAGAGGGCTTCCGATTGTAACTTTTATGGTTTTATTTTTCTTTTTAAACATCTCGCGGGTAAGGAGAAGCAATTCAATATTCATTTTAATCCCAAAAAATTGTCTTGTCCTGTATACCATGTAAAACAATCGGGAATTTCTGCCCTCAAAATAGAACGGAACTATATCTCTTTGACTCGATATCGCTTTTGTGATAAAACTCTTTTGCCATGCTGAATCCTGCACTTTTCCGTTATAGATCCTGGATACTTCACCGGCAGGAAAGTGTGTTATGGGAACTCCCGAATGATAGGTGTCATCCAGCGCTAGTAAACACTCTTTTGATGAACGGTCAAAAATATTTACCGCTGCAATCAACGGATGCAGCTGAGGTATAAACATAAAAGCATCGTTAGCTATTGCTTTCAGCGAACCGTATTTTTCATGTACCGTGCGGGTCAATACCAGTCCATCGATCACACCAAAAGGATGGTTCGCGACAAAGAAGCACTTTCCGTTTTCCGGGAGGTTCTCTTTCCCTACGACCTCTATCTTCAAATTGAACTCTTCGATTATTTTTATCAGAAAATCAACTCCTATATAGGCGGAATACTTACCCAGGATGTGGTTCATCTCATCCTGCCTGATAATTCTTGCAATCCATCTGACGACAAATCCGGGCAGCTTGTGTAATACTTTCGAGTTGCTTTCATCAATAATCTTTGCGATGTCGATATACTTTATGCCTATGCCAGGTTTTGTCATGTATTCCGGTGTTGATACGATTGTCTTATAGTATGCCCGACTTGTATATAGCGATTAAAAGTTAATATGGATGGGTATAAAATATAAACGCAGTAAAATTAGGAAATTATAGACTTTAATTGTGTTTATCCTCTTTATAAAACTTTCAGGCAGTAATTTTGCCAGGCTGGGGGTTTGATATAACATCTCTGGGCAGGCAGGAACGGTGAAACCCTCGACGAAGTCAATCCAGGATTACTTTAACACATCCCTGCGCAGGCAGGGATCCAGTTATTAGAAGCATTAAGCGTTTTGACTTTCTGGATTATTTTCAATGAACTCGGCTTTGTGTCGGTTCCGGCTCTTCATTTTATAGGGGCCGGAATGTTGTTTGCGTTTTTACCTCCCTGTGCAGGTAGAGAGCTGGAATTTCAAATCGAATTATCCTTTTCAATACCTGGATGCCTTGTCTGAGCAAGGTATATTCAAAATTCTTACGTGATTTGACATTCTCATCATAGGTAGCCAGACCCGGGAGCAGGCTTATCATTACCTGCAGCCTAGACCGGAGTCTGTGCAGAGCTTAAGAAGGTATTCAGTTTTGGCGACAGTGCAATCCCGCAAATAACGGGTCAGTAATTAAACGCCCACGATTCCGGGTACACCCAGATCCTGAAGGGTCTGAGGGTTGAATTGAGTACCTGGTCATCCTCTCCGATCGTTTCAAGGTATACTTCGTATAAACCGATATTTTCCGGGGTAATGCTATACCTCTGGGGTTGATTATGCCGGAAGTCAGATATTACTGAGCTTTGTTTAGCTCCGTTAAGTCTCATACGGCCACTTTCGTAGATATAGGGCTGAAAATCATATTTCAAACGAATATAATTCCCCTCGCCGAAGATATTATCCCGTACAGAATAGTTAACCTGCTGAGCGGCATAATGCTGATTTTTAATCCCATACAGTTCATATCCTGTATCCTGTCCCGAGAGTTCGTACCGGTAGATCCTGATACCCGGTACCTGTCCGTTGAACGTGCGCAGTCCCCTGTCGAAACCCACAAAACCCTGTCCGACCATAAGGATCGTTTCGAGCGAATCGCCCCTGTGCTGATCGATTTGCCGGGTCACATCCCTGAAGAATAACTGGGCGGAATCGGGGAAAAATGCGCTGGGCAGTGAGTTAACGATTTCCGTTCCCTTCCGGAGCTGCAGGATGATCCCCTCGGGCCGTTTATCGAGTATAAAAGTATAATTTTCGCCTGAGATCACCGGTACATAGGTATCGCGGCAGTACAGGGGATACCGGTCATAGCATATCGTATAAAACAAATTCTCAACCGGAAAAGGGATCACGTTATAATGACCTATCTCAACCACCAGGTGGAACTGCGTTTCCTCAACCGCATTATCGTGCTCGTTCTTATTGATGGATCCATAGTACAGGATGGGCATAAAGGAGGTTAGTGCACCCCCCATATAGGTAAAATCGATTTCCAGACGGCCATGGGTCATTTGCTTCAGTGCATCCGGTATATCGGCCTCCCGGTAAATTCCCGGTGTAAAATTCCCGATCAGTGTTTCGCTGAATTCTACGTTCCTGTAACACCCGGTATAATCGCTGACGATCAGGTTTGCCTTGTCGTTTTCCTTCTCACAACCGGCCAGGACCAGTAAGAAAAACAGGAAAAGCAGATATTTACCGTGCCCACCCATAGTCGTTACTCTCCTTCACCATAAATGTATTCCAGGTTATTGGCACGGATCGGGTACCCCAGGTCGTTATATTCATATTCGTTTTCCATCGTATAGGATTCCACTTCGTCCGCATAGTAGTACAGGGTGGTCTGCCGCGTGATGTTGTTCGTATTGGTATTAATACCCGGGGTGCCTTCCACAGCGAAGACCCTGAACGGATTGTGCATAGCATCGAATTCCGATAGTATGCGCGACTGCAATATGGCTTCTGTACCCTCCAGCATCGTGTAATAGTCTTCTTGTTCCACATTCCCCAGGCTGTCGTATTGATAGGTGTAATAATGAGTCAGTTGGTCCTGCGGATTATAGATATCGATTCGGACAACTTTATCCCCTTGGTATTCAAAGATTTCGTAAGTCATAAGCTGTTCCACATCCTCATTATTGAAGTACGACCGTTTCTTTGCCGGATTTCCGGTGCCGGAATATTCAAACTCGATGAATTGCCCGATCTTCGCGTGCCGCGGGTCATCGCCTTCCTCAAAATCGGTACCCGGTATGATGGCACAGCTAAGCGGGTTAAGCGACTGGGCGATCTCAATTCTCTCCAGCTGGTTTTGGTTGTTATACAGGTATTTCCGGTACGAGAACCGGGTCAGGTATTCAAAGATATACGTGGTATTATAGTAGGTGAACACTTGCATATCCAGCTCGCTGGTACCGATCTGCCGGATAAGGTCTTCCCGCTGAAAGTCTTCGAATGCAGGTTCCTTCTCGCATGCGTTGAGCAGGGGAAAAATAATCAGGATAAAGAGGAAAGATCTTTTCATAACGTTTGGATTTAGCTGGATTATAGATGGTTTACACCGGGAAAAGGTTGCTTTGGAACAGTCGTATTTTTCATCCTTATCCGGCCGGGGCAATTAAAAACCCACAATGGTTTAAGTTTCATTTCGCAGAGCAGGGCCTAATTGTTCAATTTATTTCGTCGAAGGTGCAGATATTCACCCATTATTAGCCGGGAGACCTGGCTGCCGGTTAGGATGGGTTTTGCTATGTGAACCAACGAAGTCAGGAGACTACGCACAGCATAAGGAGAGTCTAATCTTTAGTTACAAAGAAGACTGAAATCTGTTTCGACCTGGGATAGCTATAATTTATTATTTACAATCGTACTACGTAATAATTCTCTTATATATTCTATCGTAAATAGGCCTTTCTTCATAATCTAATAATTTCATTTTCTCTAAGACTTTCCTGACACAATTTCTTAACATATTAAGATAATCTGAATTTGCTTCCAGAAATAACATTTGCCAAAAATCTGAGAGCAATTCATCAGCCGGATTCGTTATTCCCAGACAAAGTGATTTCATCTTTTCTAAATCATTACCTTCTGCTGTATCCTTAATTACTAAAAATGATTTACCAGGGTTTAAACATATCAGAACCGCAGTTATGGCTAACATATTTTGCTGGTTGAGGTTACCAGTGCTATATAGCTTCAGCATCCCATTGACTATCTTAATTTTCAATTCTTCATCGATACTAGTAAACGATCTGATATTGGCGCTAATCCAATGTGCCAGATGTGCCAAAACT
>CAYUAV010000334.1:4380-5055 GCA_964442665.1 uncultured Bacteroidales bacterium | reverse complement strand
CTGTCCTTAACCGGGGGTACTGCAAATACCCAGTATAGGGCTTCATTCGGATATCTTGATCAGGAAGGGATCATAAGACGATCGGATTTAAAACGATATACAGGCAGAATAAACATTACCCAGACGGCCCTAAATGACAGGCTGACCATTGAAAGTAATTTAACAGCAAGTCAGATTGATGAGAACCGTGTACCTATAGGCAGCACAACAGGATACGAAGGAGGATTGCTAACAAATACCATACAGGCAAATCCGACAATGCCGGTTTATTCGGATACAGGGACCTATTATCAACCGGAAGCCATCAGCAAACGTAATCCGGTGGCTATGCTGTACCTGACTGATGATAAAACTAAAACAGACCGGATTCTCGGAAATTTAACGGGTACCCTGAATTTATTTAAGGGTTTTAGTTATAAGATAAATCTGGGTTTGGATAATTCAATCGCTGTTCGTAGGATTGAACAGAGCCGGCAATTAAATTATATGGCAAATATTGGAGGTCAGGGAGTTGGAGGAAGTGCATCGATTAACAATCGTGAACTTCAGAGCTGGTTGATTGAGCATACGCTACAATACAATAGAACATTTGCCAGCATTCACAATGTCAGTTTACTGGCTGGATTTTCGTACCAGAATTTTCTGATAAGGGGATATAATATTTATACGGTTGTG
>CAYUAV010000334.1:0-4370 GCA_964442665.1 uncultured Bacteroidales bacterium | reverse complement strand
AGTGTCAGCCGGGAGTATATGTATATACTATTAAAATAAAATATACTAATAATATTGATGGAGCTGATCCTACTCAAAGTGCACCTTCTTCATATGCGCTTAAAAATGAACTCCAGTCATTTTTCGGAAGGCTTAACTATAATTTAATGCAAAAATATTTACTGACTGCAACTTTCCGACGCGATGGTTCTACAAAATTCGGTGCAAATAATAAATACGGGAACTTCCCTTCGGTGGCACTGGCATGGAGAGCATCAGAAGAAGATTTTATCCAAAACCTGAATTGGTTCAGTAACCTGAAATTCCGGTTCGGATGGGGATTAACCGGAAATCAGGAAATAGGAGAAAAATATTCTCTCTTCTCTCTGGGAACAAGTAACGGCTCAAAAGGAGTTATGGATGGAACTTCTGTTATTCCGGGATATGTACTACTGAGAACCCCGAGTCCTGATATCAAATGGGAAAGTACTACACAAACGAATATCGGTCTTGATATTGCTGTATTTAAAGGCAGGCTTTCCGGTACTATTGATCTGTTTCAAAAAGAAACAACCAATATGCTTTTCGAGGTAAATTCGAAACAACCCGCGCCAACAGCTACGCAAATGGCCAATATTGAAGGTTCAATTATCAATAAAGGGATTGAAGTAGGGCTAACAGGTTACCTTTTTGACATAAAGGATTTTGGCTGGAATATGGATGTGAACTTTACAGCTATTAAAAATACAGTTAAAGATCTGCCTGTGACGCAAATAACTACAGGATCGGCCAGTGGTCCGGGTATGACAGGAGTCAGGGTTCAGGTTATCCGAAACGATGAACCGCTTAATTCTTTCTATGGCCCTAAGTTCGTTGGATTTAACGAACAGGGAAGAAGTCTGTTTGAAGCTGAAAACGGACATGATACAACCTCAACCAGTTACCGTCAGATACTGGGTTCGCCATTGCCCAAATTTACCTTTGGTATAAATAATTCTTTCCGCTACAAGGATTTTTCGCTGAGTATATTTATTCAGGGAGTACAGGGAAATAAAATTTATAACAATACGGCCAATGTTATTGGTGTTAAACCTAACATTTTTGTTGGCAATAATACTTTTCCTTCTGTACTGGAACTTAATGAAAGTACTTCGAATTCAACCACATTTTCCGACAGGTTTATTGAAGATGGTTCGTATATAAGGCTAACTACACTGACACTGAATTATAACATTCCTGTTAAAAATGTAGCATGGTTTAGCAAACTCAATATTTATTTTACAGGAAGTAATCTGTTTATAATCACCAACTATTCAGGATACGATCCCGATGTAAATACTGATGCTTCAGTTAGTAATGTTGCATCAATAGGGATTGATAATACGAATTATCCGAGGGCTCGTACCTATACGCTCGGATTAAATGTTACTTTTTAACTTTTTAAAGATATTGAGATGAAAACGAAAAAGATATTTCTATTATATAGTATTGGACTCATACTGAGTTTCAATCTTCCGTCATGTACCGATCTTCAGGAAGAAATTCTTGATGAAACTACAGGTAAGGAACTGATTGATGATCCTGCAAATATTCCAAACCTGGTCGTATCAGCTTATGCTACATTACGCGATTTATGGTGGCGACAAAGTGTATGGGGTTTGGAGGAAACCTGTACTGATGAATGTATGTTTCCTACGCGAGGTAATGACTGGTTCGATGGAGGCGTCTGGCAGGAAGCCTTTACGCATACCTGGACACCCGAACACCGGGATGTGCAGGATACCTGGGACCGACTTGCGACAGGTGTTGCACGATCAAATTATGTTCTGAATTTATTAAGTGAAAGGAATCAGACTGCTGAAATAATACAATTTACAGCTGAACTTCGCTTTTTGAGAGCCTTTTATTCCTACTATTTTATGGATCTCTATGGCAAAGTACCATTCAGAGAATATGATGAAACCAATTACGCGTCCAATCCACAAGTCCTTAATCGACAGGAGGCATTTGATTTTATTGTGAATGAATGCAATGAAATTCTGCCTGATCTGGGATCGAAATACGATATACCCTATGGAAGGATAAACAAGGATATAGTGACCATGTTTCTCGCAAAATTATATCTGAATAAAGAAGTATATACCGGTGAAGCAGACTGGAGTTCGTGTGTACAATATTGCGATGAACTCATTAATTCCGGAAGATATGCCCTGGCAGATGATTATTTTGGAATTTTTTCAGTCGAGAATAACGAAAATTTCACTAATAATGATGAAGCCATTTTCGTAACAATTTTTGATGATACGGAGGATATGGGATCGGATAATAATTGTCAGTGGGTGCACCCAACTTTGCATTACAGTCAGACACTCGCCAACAATTACGGGCCATGGAACGGTTGTGTTATTCCAGAGGCATTTTTTAATAAAATGGATACGGCAAATGACATCCGCTTCCAGGATGACAGAATAAAAGTAACAACCGGTGCAAATATCGGCTTTCTTATCGGGCAACAGTATGATGAAAATGGTACGCCTCTTGAAACACGGCAGGGCGATCCATTGATTTACACGCCTGATTGTCCTTTATCCGGTGCAACGGAATATCAGGGAGTCAGAGCGCTCAAATATGAACCGAAGATACCTGTGATAAATTCGGCCCGAACAGCAAATGATTATGTGGTATGGCGAATTGCTGATGCATATTTAATGCGTGCTGAAGCCCAGTTCAAAATCAATGGCGGAGGCCTGAGCGATCTTAACGCTGTCCGGGTAAAAAGAGGATTGACAGAACTGCCGGCAATTTCCGAACAAGCCATTCTCGATGAACGCGGTTTTGAGTTTTACTGGGAAGGACATCGCAGACAGGACCTGATCCGTTTTGATAAATTTAATGAAGCCTGGCCCAATAAGCCTCAGTCTCCGGCTACAACAAAAATATTTCCAATTCCGCAGAGAGCTCTGGATGGTTATGATGATCCGGATTTGATTTCTCAGAATCCGGGATACTAAAAAAGATGCTGTTGAAGCGATTGTGAATATTGACTGTAAACACAGCTTCTCTATGGTACATGCCTTGTATCATAGAGATTGTCTGGGTTTAAAATTAATACTGATAATCTGATACGCCATGCGTTTTATTAAGCTTTTCGTTTTACTTGCAGTTATTGTCTCCTGCAATCCCGGAAATAAGGAAATTAAAAATCCATTTTGCGGATTAGCATCACCGGTTATTTTTTCAAAGGATACTGCTGAATTTTTTCTGTCCGATTATATTCTTGAAATACCCACAGGACTCCTGGTTGCTTTTCCGGATCGGCTTCATGTGATCAGGGAAACCGATACAAACCGGTATATTCTTATCCGGAAACCCGGAATGGATCCTCTTTCCGCGATCACATTGCAATTTCCTGACGGGCACTTATATTCAATTCTGGTAAAGAATTTTAAAAATGAGAAGGTTTTGATCCGATTTGATTCCGGGGATAAAGATAATAAAAGTGTGAAAGTACGGGGATCCCTGAACAACTGGAATGCACAGCTCTCAGCAATGAAGAAGGATACCTCAGGGATATGGACCGAAGAATTTGAATTGCCACCGGGCGAATACCAGTATCTGCTTGTTGCCGATGGCAGAGAAATGTGTGATCCTGCCAATCCTGATTCAATCGATAATAATGTCGGAGGGTATAACTCGCTTCTTAAAGTAGGGCATTATAAACAAGAGGAGTTGCCTTTCATTCGTACGGAAAGCATTCGGTGTCATTCGATAGAACTGATCACTGACACTGCTCTCCGGAAAGTATTTGCGTTTTGGCAAAATGAAATCCCGGCAGTTAAGCGAAAGGGTAAAAGAATTTCGATACGGATCCCTGATGAAGCTAAAAACCTGGAGCGATCCTATATTCGTGTTATCGGATATAATGAACAGGGTCTTTCCAATGATATTCTGGTACCTCTTGAAAGAAGAAAGGTACTGCGGAATACAAAAGATTTAACGCGTCACGACTGGCAATCGATGATACTCTATTTTATGATGATCGACCGGTTTTATGATGCAAATCCCGATAACGATGAACCGGTCAACGATCCTGAAATTCTTCCCAAAGCAAATTATTTTGGTGGCGATATAGAAGGAATAGACAAAAAAATTTGTGATGGGTATTTTGATTCACTTGGAGTTAATGCTCTCTGGCTATCACCGATTACTCAGAATCCGACCACGGCTTACGGTTTATATCCCAATCCGCGGACCCGCTTTTCCGGGTATCATGGTTACTGGCCTGTATCCTCAACAAAAATTGATTACCGGTATGGCACCAGCAGCGATCTGCATCAGCTTATCGACGATGCGCACAAAAAGAATATGAATGTCCTGCTGGATTATGTTGC
>CAYUAV010000333.1:0-5056 GCA_964442665.1 uncultured Bacteroidales bacterium | reverse complement strand
ACCGGCGTATTTAAAGTATTTTACAAAGGTTCGGTGGACGAAGTAAGCAGCTTTTCACCGGAAGCCTATATTGCGGAGGATAACATCTTAATCTTTACTGAATACGATTATTTTAAGGTCTTTTATAACGGGCAGGTATATGAATTGGAGGGGTACATTCCCAGAAATTTCGAGATGGATTGGAATACGGTTGCATACCTGGACAATACGAACAGGATTTGGCTTTTTACAAAAGGTGAAAAAAAATACCTGATTAACGACCTTATTAACAGCTTTCATATATACCGCGATATGATTATAATGAATGTTAAAGTTGACAGAAATATTATTTATTATAACGGGCAGTTTTATGAAGGACTTTCTTATTAACAGCTATATATCCATATTTTAATTTTACTGATAGTATTTCAAGGCAGGCTAATACTATGCTCTGTTAAAATATCGAAAATAATTTTGCAGTAAGTATTATAAAAGAGCCCATTGACCCGATGCAATGAGAAAAAGCAGATACAAGGCATAAAGCAGGTTGACCAGGGTAAAAATGATATTATATTCGACGCGGTTTTTCTTAATTCTCCGGCGAATCATTATCCCAACATTGGGTACAATTGTGGCAGTAAGAAAAATGAGAAAATAAATATTGAAAATACTATCGTATGGCTGTTCGTTTTCATCGATTATTTTATCACCAAAGAGGAGCATATAGGTAAATACAAGGAAAAGTGCCAGGAATAACAAATAGCTGACTTTAAGGGATATGGTTGATCCCCTGCGTCGTTTATGGATCCTGAACGGGCGTAAAATTATAATAGATACAATAAACAGGATGATATATCCTACAAGGAAGAAAAACTGAAAAATACCATGAAAAAAACCACCCATTTCGTATGAATTAGGGTTTTAAGTTATTACAATTCTGTTAATAAAATACCCTGGTTTTTCAACAGTAAATCAGATACGGTCGAGGCGCACAACATTTTCAACATGATGTGTATGAGGAAACATATCGACCGGCTGAATACATTTCACTTCGTAACAGCAGCTTAACAACTGGATATCCCTCGCCTGTGTCGACGGATTACAACTTATATATATAATCCTTTCCGGCAGCATGGCTTTGATAGCTTCGACCACTGCAGGGTGCATCCCGTTACGCGGAGGGTCGGTAAATATTACGTTGGGCCGTCCGTACTCTGAAACGAAATCAGGGTTCAGTATATCCTTAATGTCTCCGGAAATAAATACCGTATTTTTTATATTGTTTATTTCAGAGTTTATGCGGGCATCTGCAATTGCATCTTCAACAGTATCAATTCCAATAACTTTATTACAATGTGAGGCAATAAAATTTGCGATGGTTCCGGTACCTGTATAAAGGTCGTAAACAAGTTCGTTACGTTTGAATTCTGCAAACCGGAGTGCTATTTTGTATAATTCAAGTGCCTGCGCAGTATTGGTTTGAAAAAACGATTTAGGACCGATTTTGAATTTTAAACCGTTTAGCTCTTCAAAAATATGATCTCTTCCGGAATACAAACGGATATCAAGATCGTTTATAGTATCGTTCAACTTCGGGTTAATTACATACTGTAACGAGGTAATGGAAGGGAATTCGTTTTCGATCAGATCCAATAAGACCGAAATTTTTTCTTTGTCATTGTGTGCAAAAACGACTATTACCATCCACTCATCCAAACTTGAATTTCGAATAATAAGGTTCCGCATCAAACCCGAGTTAATCCGATGATTGTAATATGAATAATCGTTTTTCAATGTGAATTTTCTGATCCTGTTGCGTATCTGATTCGAAAAATCGGGCTGCAAATAACATCTCTCAATATGTAATACCCTGTCGAATTTTCCCGGCAGATGAAAGCCCAAAGCCCGCCAATCGCTGATTTCTTTTCCTGAAATTATCTCTTCGTCGTTCAACCAGCGGTTTGCAGAAAAAGTATATTCAAGTTTATTACGATAAAATTGCTGACGATGTGAAGCAATAATGGGACTTATTTCCGGCAGAGGTACTTTTGCAATTCGTTGTAAATTATCTGAAACCTGCCGCTGCTTATAAATGAGTTGCTTTTTATAATCCAGTATTTGCCATTTACAGCCTCCGCAAGTGCCAAAATGTGAACAAAAAGGAGCTGCTCTTTCTTCCGAACTCTTCTTAATTTCAACGGCAAATCCTTCCATGTATTTCTTTCGATGCCGTGTGATTTGAACATCGGCAATATCGCCGGGTACAAGACCTTTTACAAAAATTACCATATTATCCAGCCGGGCAATGCTCTTACCTTCGGCTGCAAAATCAATAATTTCAAGGTTGCTGATCAGAGGAAGTTTTTTTTTACGGCCCACAAATATTTATTTTGAGCAAAGATATATATTGTGACACAGAAAGCTGAACCGGATATAGAGTAACTCGCGGGAAATTTATCCTGTTAGTAATTAAAAACTTGTATGATCGAAAAACCTATTTTTGCATATAAAAACTCTTCATGATCTCTTTTCAGCAAGTGAGTATTCAATATGGCGATCGTAAATTATTCGATACTATTTCATTTCAGATTAATGCCCGTGAGCGTATAGGCCTGGTTGGAAAAAACGGAGCCGGTAAATCAACAATCCTTAAGGTCATTGTTGGTGAAATAAAGGTCGATAGCGGCCAGGTAGTTGTTCCGTCCGATATAACCCTGGGTTATCTGCCTCAGGAATTGAAATATACCGATTCGCACAGTGTTTTAAAAGAAGCACTAACGGCATTTACCGATCTGCGACAATTGGAAAAGGAAATCGAACAGTTAAACGTCCAGCTTACGGAACGTACTGATTATGAAACAGAAGCATACCTCGAACTTACCGAGAGAGTTGCTGAAAGGAGTGAGAGGCTTCATCTGTTGAATTCTGCAAGTGCTGAAGCCAATGCCGTAAAAACATTAACGGGACTGGGATTTAAAAATTCAGATCTAGATCGGCCGACCCGTGAATTCAGTGGTGGATGGCGTATGCGGATCGAACTGGCTAAAATATTATTGCAAGCTCCCGATGTTTTTCTACTCGATGAACCAACCAATCATCTGGATATCGAATCGATTCAATGGCTTGAAAATTTTCTCAGTCAATACCATGGTGCTGTATTACTTATTTCGCACGACAGAACATTTCTCGATAAAGTCACTACCCGAACATTGGAAATAACGATCGGGAAGATATACGATTATGCTGTTTCCTATTCAAAATTTGTTACTTTGCGAAAGGAACGGCGTGAACAACAACTGGCTGCCTATCGCAACCAGCAAAAACAAATCGAGGATACAAAAGAGTTCATTGAACGTTTTCGTTATAAGGCTACCAAAGCTGTTCAGGTCCAGTCGCGGATCAAGCAACTTGAAAAGCTTGATCTGATTGAGATTGATGAGGAGGACCTGACAACAATAAGCATAAAATTCGCGGCAGCTCCCCGTTCGGGGACCGTGGTAATTAAAGCCAGAAATTTATCAAAGCAATATGGAAATCATACGGTTCTGGACAATATTGAACTGATTGTTGAACGCGGAGAGAAGATTGCTTTTGTAGGACGCAACGGGGAAGGGAAGACCACTTTATCACGAATCATCGTAGACGAACTCGATTGCGCGGGAGAATGTAAAATGGGTCATAATGTGCAAATCGGGTATTATGCACAGAATCAGGATGACTTATTCGATGGAAATGCTACTGTTTTTGAAACAATCGATCGTGTGGCAGTAGGTGAAATACGGACCAAAATGCGCGATATACTGGGTGCATTTCTTTTTAGCGGTGACGATATAGATAAAAAGGTAAAAGTGCTTTCGGGAGGGGAAAAATCAAGGCTGGCCCTGGCAAGACTGCTTCTCGAACCTTATAATCTTCTTGTACTCGACGAACCTACCAATCATCTCGATATGCGATCGAAAGATATTTTAAAGCAGGCACTGATCGCATACAATGGTACACTGATCGTAGTATCTCATGACAGGGAGTTTCTCAATGGATTAACGGAAAAAATATATGAATTTCGCAATACAAAAATTCGTGAATTCCGGGGGAATATTTTCGATTTTTTAAAGAAGAAAAAGCTGGAAAGTCTTAACGAACTCAATTTAAATGAACCTGTTACTGCAAAAAAAATACTTGAGGACGAAATTTCGGATCAGAAAAGTATTTACCTGGAGCGTAAGGAATTTGACAGGGAAATTCGTCAGGTCAGGTCAAAGATCAATAAAAATGAATCGGAAATTGAGAATGTTGAATCAAAGATCGCGGCCATGAACACGCGACTTGTTAAAGGAGATAAGATAACAGATCCTGAGTTCTTTAAGCATTATGATTTACTTCGAAACAAGGTATCCGATCTTTTGCCTCTCTGGGAGAAACTTCAAAATGAATTGGAAATACTGGAAGACAAAAGAAATTCAGTAATTTAGCCAGCACTGTTGAATATACCGAGCTAAAGGTTCAAAAAAACGAAGTATAATCTGTGTTAGATCAGGTTGCATGATTTTGTAACTTTTAGCTCTGTAAAAAAATAGTATCCCGGTAAAGGAATTCTGATTTTTTCGAAATTTTAAAATTTCCGGATCGGGATCGTAACCGGTTTAAAGGATTTGATTTACAAATTAATCAGATTAGGATCAATCAATTTTGTATACAATGCCTATACAATGCAAACAACGATTAACAAAATTACTCCGCTTCTCAGGCTTAATTCTGACAACTCTGATTGTTATCTGCTGTGCAACGCTTTACAAAACCAGTGGCAATAGGTGGAACCTTGCAGCAATTTATAATCCGGCCAGTTCGCATTTTCATCCGGCATACAGAGTTTACCATAATACTGATGACAGATCTTTATTGCTTATAAAATTGTTTCCAAGCGAACTGCTATATAATCAGGCTAATGACGCCGGCGAGTTTTTGAGCCAGGTTTCAGTGCAGCTTCAGTGCTTTGAAATTGTCGACGATAAACCAGTACTGACTGATAGTATTACCTATAAGTATAACATCAAACAGGAAAATGTAGGACGCAGGTTTC
>CAYUAV010000332.1:0-5058 GCA_964442665.1 uncultured Bacteroidales bacterium | reverse complement strand
CGTATCGGAGGGTTACTTTTTATGCATTTTAGGAATAAATAGATGCGTTGATAGATAGATGTTAAGTCCAACCGCGAACAGATAGCATTGATAAGCAAGTCGAATCGCTGAAGGGACGCTGATTTCCAGTAGTCCCTTCTTTTTTTCATTACCGGTAAGTCTGATAAATTTTTTTATAAACGAAATGTATCTTTCAGATACTAAATGCGCTTCGGTAAAAAATAGGAACAAAACGAAATGAAAAACTCAAGTTATCCGGTTCATACTTATTTTGGAATCGCTGAAAGTATGATGCAGTTTTCGCTTTTCAATAAATTACAGCTTTATTTAAATTTCAGTATTTTTTTCTGTAACTTTTAAAAAAAATAAGCATATGACTACAAGGTTTCTTCTTGTACTATCGCTTATTATTGCAATACCTGCAAATGCCCAGGATTGTAAATACCTTCAGAATAAGGTGAGTGGTATGGATGGTACACGACTGGTAATCACCGAACCTGTGATTTATTCAAATCAAAAAGACTGCGGAAATATGGAGATATGGTCAACAGTTTATAGCGATACTGCTGTTGTTCTTGCCTATGTTATTTACTTTGATAGTACTATCTCGGTATCGCAGGGAGACACTCTTACGGTTGCTCTTGAAGATAAGTCCCCTGTTTATCTCTTAATTCATCAGAATGCTGCTGCTATAGGCAGTGAAATGAAAAAACTGACTATTCTTACAGTGCCCGATCATAATCAGCTTCAGCAACTGGAGCGTTATCCTGCCTATAAAATTTCGGTCAATACTTCACAGGGAATGAAATCCTTTTCTACAAAAAAGAAAAAAAAGGCCAATACTATTCGCTATCTTGTAGGTTGTGTGAAAAGTTATCTTAAGGAAAACTAATAACTCTGAAAGATCGGAGAATAAGAGTCTTTATCATATGATTTTTTGATACTTAATACCTACAAGGTTTATCACAGGTTTTAATACAAGTAATACCATTTTGCCGGTTTAATTTAAGATTGAAGGATTTTTCTATCTTTAGTCTTCTAATATTCTATTAAATTGGCAGAGAGCCGAAATACAGAAGCCTGGTATATAATTGTTAATCCTAATGCCGGTAAGGGTTTAGGAGAAAGGGACTGGGATAAAATCGAATCGCTTCTGAAACAGTATCAGCTACAGTACCGGGTCAGATTTACACAATCAAAAGGCCATGCCATACAACTTACACGCGAAGGAATAAAACAGGGATACAGAAATTTGTTGGCAGTAGGCGGCGATGGTACAATGAATGAGGTTGTCAATGGATGCTTCCGGCAAAAGGTTTGTCCCACTAAGGAATTAAATCTTTCAATCATAACTGTCGGCACAGGAAACGATTGGGGAAGAATGTTTGGAATTCCCAACGGTTACAGGGAGGCTATCCGTGTAATACGTGAAAAAAAAACCTGTCTTCACGATACAGGTGTTGTACATTATTATCATGGCGCACAACGCGATAAGCGCTATTTTATCAATATTGCCGGGCTGGGTTTCGATGCGCTTGTTACGAAACGTACTAACAGTCAAAAAGAAAGGGGACACAGCGGTAAAGCATTATATTTCTGGAATTTATTAAGCAGTTTGCTTGCTTACAGTCATACCCAGGCACAAATTGTCATCGACGGGGAAAAAATCGTCAATAAGGTGTTCACGATCAGTCTGGGTATCGGACGCTATTCCGGTGGGGGTATGATGCAGACACCTCACGCCTTGCACGATGACGGACTGTTTGATATAACCGTTATTAAGAAAATGCGTAAAGGCGAAGTTATACGTAATCTGAAACTATTGTATAATGGAAAAATACTGACACATCCGAAAGTTGAAGGATATATCGGCAAAGATATTCTAATAGATTCAGATCCGTTGATACATCTTGAAGTCGACGGCGAATCTCTTGGACATTCACCCTTTGAATTTCAAATCATTCCCAGGAGTATTAACATTGTACATAATCTTGCATCGGTAAATTAAAGAATAGCACCGGATGCAGGTAATAAAAAACACTGATGTATAAGCGAACAAGAATTATTCCCACTTTTTTGTAAGGGGTTCAGCGATCCATTTTGCCCCGTTAAATGTTCCTTTAACCAGTATTCCGGAAACAAATGCACCTTCCGGATTCGCCTCGGGAATTCCCATATAGTGAAAAACATTTCAACATTTTTTATGACATGACAGGTACAACTCCTTTGTTACATTTTTGTTAGTCAATCAGTATCGTATGAATTCCTGCAAGGAATATCTATTTTTGCATGAATAACTGAATTTAGAACCTCGTAACATGAATAATTTCGAATTTTATAATCCTGTCAGTATAATTTTTGGCAGAGACCGGATAGGAGAAATTAAAAATCTTATTCCGCAAAAATCAAAAGTATTATTGCTGTTTGGAGGAGGAAGTATCCATAAAAATGGTGTTTACATGAAAGTTAAGAATGCCCTTACTGATTTTACTGTAAAAGAGTTTGGTGGTATCGAACCTAATCCGACACATGAAACCGCAATGAAAGCCGTAGAGATCATTAAAAAGAAAAAGATTGATTTTTTACTTGCAGTAGGCGGGGGATCTGTTATCGATGCCACTAAATATATTGCAGCAGCCGTATTTGTCGAAGGTGATCCATGGGATATTCTGGCTCATGATGCTGAAGTTAAAAAAGCATTGCCTTTTGGGACAATTCTAACCCTGCCTGCAACCGGTACGGAAATGAATGCCAATTCCGTGATATCACGTCGTTCCACACTGGAAAAGCTTGCCTTTTCGAGTACCAAAGTTATGCCGAAATTCTCTATACTCGATCCTACTGTACCGGCTTCGCTACCACCGTATCAGGTTGCGAATGGCATTGTTGATTCATTTGTACATGTTATTGAACAATACCTTACCTACCCGGCATCGGCTCCGCTTCAGGACAGGTTTGCAGAAGCTATTCTTTTAACGTTGATTGAAGAGGGACCAAAGGTTTTTAAAAATCCGGCCGATTATAATGCTATGGCAAACCTGATGTGGTGTTCCACGATGGCATTGAATGGGCTCATATCAAAAGGCGTTCCTGAGGACTGGTCAATACATATGATAGGTCATGAACTGACCGCTTTTCACGGGATCGATCATGCCCGGACACTAGCCATTGTTTTACCGGGTATATGGCATGTTTTCCGAAAGGAAAAAAGTGAAAAGCTGCTTCAATATACTGAGCGCATATGGAAAATAAAAGAGGGCACGGAAGATGAAATCATTGACAAGGCAATTGAAAAAACTGTTACATTTTTCGAATCGCTGGGAATTCCGACAAGGTTGAATGAATATGGCGTGAATGAAACAACCATCGGGAAAATTGTTCATCGGTTTCATCAGCGGAAATGGAATAATTTTGGAGACCGCGAAATGATTACACCTGAAAAGACAAGGGAAGTGCTGGAATGGAGGATTTAGAGTAAGCCGGGAGGCAGCAGCAGTATAGCTGATGAAATGATTTGATTAATACATACATATATGAACCACATCAAAGGAACCATAAACTGGGGCATAATAGGGGCAGGAGATGTTTGTGAGGTAAAAAGCGGGCCTGCCTTCAATAAAGTTCCGGATTCCAGACTACTGGCAATAATGCGTCGCAATGCGAGTAAGGCAGCTGATTATGCCAAAAGACACCATGTACCTAAATTTTATACCGATGCCCGGTTACTTATCGGCGATCCTGAGATCAACGCCATTTATATTGCCACTCCGCCGGCTTATCATATAAATTATGCCCTTGCGGCTCTTGAAGCCGGTAAACCTGTTTATATTGAAAAACCGGTTACGCTAAATACTGAGGAATGTGAAATAATTATCCAGGCATCTGAGAAATATAAGATACCCGTATCTGTTGCACATTACCGGAGACGTTTGCCTCTGTTTCTGAAGCTCAGAGAGATTATCAGTACCGGAACCATAGGCAGGGTGAGTCTGGTTATACTGCGAATGTTGCAGTCACCCTCACAGAATATTATTGCAAAAACGGAAGAATTCTGGAGAGTGGATCCGGCTATTTCAGGTGGAGGACTCTTCCACGATCTGGCCCCGCACCAGCTCGATATCCTTTACTGGTTGTTCGGACCTCCCAAATCATATCAAGGATTTTCCCAAAATCAGGCGAAACGCTACGATGCACCTGATGTCACACAACTTACTGCTACATTTCCCGAGGATATCATTTTTAACGGAATATGGTCATTCAATGTACATGAAAGTTGCAACGAGGATCGTTGTGAGATTTTTGGAGATAAAGGAAAACTGGGTTTTTCGTTTTTCTGGAGTCCGGTACTGGAAATATACTCCGGTTCCGGAACTGAAAAAATTGAATTACCCTATCCGACTCATGTTCAGCAACCCCTGATCCATGATGTCGTTCGATACTTCCATGGAGAAATCCCTAATCCAAGTTCTCTGGATGAAGCCCTGTGGACCATGAAAATGATGGATTCCACATGCTGACATTATTCAGCAACCATAACCAATAATATTTGTTACTAACCATATATGAAACATAAAATGGTATTGATCCCGATTTTCGGAATAATAATCTTGCTGGCAATTATTATCGCTATTTATATGATAACAGCTCCACAGTTTGGTGTAAAACCCGATAAGTACCGTATGGCCCGAATGGCTGTACATTCAAACTTTGTCGATGGAAAGTTTAAAAACACCAATGACAAGCCTGTAATTCTGCCTCATTCTGCACTGAAAATGCTGCGAATGGCATTTTCCCGGCATCCCGACAGAGTTCCGGAAAATCCGATCTCTTCCGTAAAGCCCGTTTTTAGCGGCAACAAGGATGATAACGTTATGTCTATTATCTGGCTGGGACATTCATCTGTTCTGATCCGTATCAATAATACGGTGGTGTTAACCGATCCGGTATTCAGTGAGAGAGCCTCTCCTGTGTCTTTTCTGGGCCCCAAATCTTTTATTTACTCGAACCCGGTTACACCTGATAATATCCCTTTTCCCGATATCATACTTATTAGTCACG
>CAYUAV010000331.1:0-5062 GCA_964442665.1 uncultured Bacteroidales bacterium | reverse complement strand
AAAATTGATCCGAAAACAGCCGGCATCTTTAACGAATTTTTCTATTGCCCCTCCTGCGATAAGGTTTTCTGGAAAGGCTCACATTTTGAACGTATGGAAAAACTGATACTCTCACTTTTTCAGAACGATTGATCGCTAACTACAATTATTTTATATGATTTTCACTATTTACCAATCTATTCAAAATTAATTTAATATATAATAGAATCAGAGAGGTATATTTTTTTACATTTGTTATACTAACTTCATCGGTTTGGTGGCCATTTAAAGGGATACAACCGTTAACCTTTTTCAAACATGGAAAACTCAGCCTCAATGAGTGATCAGTTTCTTACCCTGGTACATCAGATTATTAATGAAAATCTGGATAATGAGTTATTTTCCGTCGAAGATCTGGCAAAAAAAGCCGGGTTAAGCCGATCCATGCTTCACCGAAAGCTGATAAAACTTACCGGAAAATCAGCTACCGATCTTATCATGGAAATTCGTTTAACAAAAGCCAAAGAACTACTTGAAGGTGATGTGGCCACAGTCTCAGAAATAGCCTATAAGGTTGGATTTAACAGTGTAAGCTATTTTCACAGAACTTTTAAAAAACGTTTTAATGTGTCACCGGGTGATATTAAAAAACAGGCTGTTAATAGCCAATATCAAAAAAAAGATGAAAAGCTTCCAGAGAAAAATACATCAAACAAATCGACATTTCCCCGGAAATTCATTTTGGCACTTATTGTTTTACTGGTTGTATTAATTGCAGCTGGTGTTGTATTCAATAAATTTAAAACAAGAAATACCGACGAGAAATCCATTGCTATCTTGCCCTTTGATAATATAAGTCCCGATCCGGATAACCAGTATATTGCCGATGGTATCGTTGAGGACTTACTCAATCGCCTTTCTAAACTTAATAACCTAAAGGTAATTTCGCGAACGTCGTCCGAAATATTCAGGAATAAAGGTGATAAGACGGCTCCGGAAATTGCCGACTTCCTGGGGGTAAAATATGTTCTGGAAGGAAGTGTTCAGCGTGAAAACAATAACATCCGGATAAGCATCCAGCTGATCGATGCTAAAAAGGATAATCATATCTTATCAAAACAATACGACAGGAACCTCAGCGAAATTTTCAAATTTCAAAGCGAAATTGCCAGAGAAATAATTTCCGAGCTGTCTATTGCTTTATCAGACCAGCAATTAATTGACATTCAAAACAATCAAATCCATAATCTGGATGCCTTCAACTATTACCAAATGGGCCGATACCATTTTTGTCGTTGTTCGAAAGAAGAATCCCTGGCCAGTATTGAATACTATAAAAGAGCTATCAAAGCAGACAGTAATTATGCGTCAGCATATGTCGGTATGGCAGAAGCCTATCGTGCCATGTATACCGATGGATGGATTGCTAAAGAAGGTGCCATAAGAGACACAGCTGTATATTATGCCCGTAAAGCTTTAGAAATAGATAAAAATAATACCGAAGCACATACTGTCCTGGCTACAGTGTACTATGCGATCGATTTTAATATGAAAGCCGCGGAGAATGAGTTTCTGAAAGCCATCGAAATAAATTCAAACAACTCTTTAACTTATAAAGAGTATGCTAAATTCCTGTGCCTTACCGGAAAACCTGAACGTGCAAGGGAGTATATGAATCAGGCAATTTCCATTGATCCCTACTCTTTTGCCATAAGGCATAATAGTACAATTATGTATTATGTTGCCAAAAATTACACAAAGGCTCTTGAAGAAAACCAGATTTGTCTTGATATTGTTAAAGACCATCCCTACGCAGTTGATATTAAATTCTGGATTAATTTTAAATTGAAGAATGAACAGGCCACATTAGAAAGTTTTAAAAAAGCAGGTGTCGTTGGTGGAGAATATACAGAGCAACAAGCTGATAGTGCTTACAAGACAGAAGGCATAGATGGATTATTGAGATTATTTGCTAAAACGGGTAAATGGCCTGCAGGAAGAGCTCAATGCTATGTATTATTAGGTGATAATGAAAAAGCAATTAAAACCCTTGAAACAGCCCTTGAGAATAATATGCTTTCACCTTGGGATCTCTTTCAAACCGATACAAGAAATATTGAATCTGATCCCCGGTTTAAAGTTATTGAAAAGAAGCTTGGTTTGAATTTTTACTAAAATCCATAAATCGTCTTATTCTCATCCTGGTTGCTAATGTGTTTTTAATATATTGAGCACCGTTTTCAATTAACATGCATCCGGAGTTCACTCCTGCAACCAAAGTTCACTCTTTCAACCTCCGTACATCACTTCGGATATAACATTGCAACGACTCTTCTTTATTCAGGTACCCGGTATGCCGTTACTTTACATCAGGAATTTTTACGAATAGGAAGGCCACCCTATTAAAAGTTTTTAAACCTAAATCATTCATATTATGAAAACATTTACAATTATATTGTTAAGCATTTTCACAGTTGCAAATCATTATGCTCAAACCTATGAATTAGATTTCATCGGATCAGGTGCAGCAACTGTTGTTGATAGTGTTTCGGTTGAAAATCTAAACCGGGGAACATCGCTTACCCTTAACGGCGATGATATCTTACAACTGAATGTTACAACTCAAGTTAATTCCATTGCCGGCAATTATGTCTCCGGCAATGAGGAAATACTTGTTTATCCCAATCCAATGACAGATCAGTCCACCCTGCAATTTACAGTTACGGATGGCGGAAATGTTCTGGTAGCAGTATTCGACCTTTCAGGTCGGGTTATTGTTGAAACCACTGAATTTATAGAGCCTGGCAGACAAACTTTTATAATTTCCGGCCTGAATCAGGGAATGTATGCAGTACGAATTAAAACGAGAAATTCTTCCTATACCGCAAAATTAATTTGCCAGGGAGGGATAGAGGAAAATAACAAAATAACCTGTACTTCGACTGAATACCTGTTACCCGGGGAATCCCTTAATCCGGCAAGAATTCTTAAATCAACGGCAGTGAATATTGAAATGGATTATACTGAAGGCGACAGGTTACTGTTCAAAGGGATGGCAGATAATTATGCCACTATTGTTACCGATGTTCCGACCGGTAATAAAACCTTAACATTTGACTTTACAGAATGCAAGGATGCCGATACTAACTATTATTCGGTTGTACACATAGGCACACAAACTTGGATGGCAGAAAACCTGAAAACAACCAGATATGACGATAATTCTGCCATTCCGCTTGTAACAGAAAATTCAGCGTGGATTGATTTGATTACCCCGGCCTTTTGCTGGTACGAAAATGATGAAGAAAGCTATAAAAACATATATGGGGCTTTATACAACTGGTATGCAGTGGATACGATCACTAACGGGAGTAAAAGTGTATGCCCGTCGGGTTGGCATGTACCTTCCGATGCCGAATGGACAATACTAACCGATTATTTGGAAGGAGAAAGTGTTGCAGGTGGTAAACTCAAAGAAACCGGTACGATCCATTGGGATAGTCCCAACACGGATGCAACCAATGAAAGTGGTTTCACTGCCCTGCCGGGTAGTTTCCGCTACTATATCGACGGGAATTTTGGTAACAACGGCGGTGGCGTTGTGGGCATCTGCGGTTACTGGTGGTCTTCTACAGAGGGTTCTGAAACTGGGGCCTGGGTGCGGGGTATGTACAACAATTACAGTATGTTGTACCGAACTATCAGTCTAAGCAAAAACGTAGCATTTTCTGTTCGCTGTGTAAAGGATTAAGTATACTTCCGGAGTTATACTTGCTTATTTGAGTCCAACATACGGTTTTGTTAATCTAAGGTGCTTATACCCAGTCAGGGTATTATTTATGATTGCATTAATTATTAAAAACAACTGCTCATCATCTGATCTTAATTTACACTACATACCAAATAGTAATTAAAAGCCTCGAGTAAGTGAATATGAGAATTAAAATATAACAACCTAATTACACATTTATCATGAAACGAATACATCTGTTCAATATAGCAGCAATGTTTATTTCAAGCCTAATTGTCTCTGCACAGGATTATCAGGAAGCTATTAAACTTCAGTCTTCTGATATTGATTCCTACGATCTGTTTGGGAAGTCAGTGGCAATTTCCGGAAATTTTGCCATTGTTGCTGCACCTTCCGAAAGTGAAGATGCTTCCGGAGAAAACACCATGTCCGCTGCAGGTTCAGCTTATATCTTTCAGCGTGATGTCAATGGCAACTGGAATGAGATCCAGAAAATAGTAGCATCCGACAGGGATATCTGGGATCGGTTCGGAATGGCGGTATCCATATCAGGGAATCACGCTGTGATTGGTGCACCGAATGAAGATCATGATCCGACCGGAAATAATGCCATGGAAGTTGCCGGATCGGCATATATTTTTGAACGTGATGTGTACGGCAACTGGATCGAGGTTCAAAAAATTGTGGCTTCCGACAGAAATGAGGAAGATTTTTTTGGTTCTTCTGTATCGGTTTCAGGAGAAATAATTATTGTAGGCGCTTATCCTGAAGATGAGGATGCCTCCGGAAACAACACATTATCCCGTGCAGGATCAGCATATATTTTTGAACACGACATTAACGGGCAATGGAACGAAGTGCAGAAAATCGTTGCATCTGACAGGGATGAAGGAGATTATTTCGGAATCTCGGTAGATGTTTCAGGAAAATATGCGGTTGTCGGTGCCAGCAGTGAAGCTGATGATGTCAATGGAGAAAACTATTTGAACTCCGCCGGTTCAGCCTATATCTTTGAACGTCAGGATAACGTTATATGGAGCGAGGTTCAGAAGATTGTAGCCTCCGATAGAAGTAGCAACGATGAATTTGGTAACTCCGTTAGTATCTCAGGAAAATATGTAGTTGTATCGGCATTTATGGAGGATCATGATGCTTCAGGAGAATATTTGCAGGGAGGAGCCGGATCGGCATATATTTTCGAACGAAGTAATAACGGAAGATGGCATGAGAAGCAAAAAATTGTTGCAGCTGACAGGTCCAGTTTTGACCATTTTGGTTATTCTGTTTGTATTTCCGGAAATAGTGTTGTTGTTGGAGCAACTGGTGAGGATG
>CAYUAV010000330.1:0-5071 GCA_964442665.1 uncultured Bacteroidales bacterium | reverse complement strand
ATCGAATGTATTATTCTGAATGGTGATGGATCGGTTGGGGCCGCTGTTTTCATCCACACGGATACACCATCCTCCCTCCAGTGTTCCGGAATAGGATTGCTCAAATGTGTTTCCACCCAGTTCGGGATGACCGATGATGATATTTTCCGAACGTTGTATATCGATAACAGAGTAAGAATTTGAAATAAAAGAATTATTATATACCAGGTGATCGGAGCATTCAACAAAATATAAGGCAATATTTCTGAACGTATTATCATCGATCGTGGAATGATCACAAAAAACAGTGATGGAATTAGTATTGGAGGCATTCCATTCCAATCCCTTTATTTCCGAACTGTCCCCATGAATCCACAATGAGGCGTTGTTCAGCATAATAATGGCTTTTTCGGACAGATCGCTTCCGTCAATGATTACCGGTTGCAGCTGCTCATAGAATCCGTAATTGTTCGGATCCCTGGCCAGTTGGATCGTGCTTCCGGCCAGCGTTTCACAGAATCGTATCGTGTGTGGCAGATTCTCGTTGTTGCTTTCCGAAGCGAGTAATGCAGCCTGTAATGACCCTTCTCCGGAGGCATTGATGTTGGTTACCATGTATGTTCCGGGAGGCAGGGTTTCATCTTCTGTAAGGATTTCTATATCGGCATGTCCCGGACAACCATTCTCATCCGTTACATCCACCGAGTAAGTACCCGGATCGGTAACCTCCAGCGTATCCTCATCTGCCAGTAGAAGCATATCGGTACCGGCATCGTATTGCCCGTTTTCATCGACATCGGTATACCAGGTAATAGTATTGAAGGTATCTGCAATGCTTAAAGTAATGGGCGAATTGATCACTTCGCCGGAACAGATACCGGTAATGAAAGCAGGATCAGAAGTAGTAATCTCCGGAAGGATTTGGGGACAATCAGTTATTGTAAATGAATTACTGAATTCAGAAGTAGAACCGGCATGCGTCAGGTTGGCTATTACTTCTATACCTGATGTTAAGTTAAGTGGTTCGGATATCCATTGAATTCCGGTTAAAATAGCTTGTCCGAGATATGAGGCTGAAAAAGTGACCGGATCGAACGAGAATATTTCTATTCTGTCTCCATCGCTATATTCGGCTGTACGATCTCCTATTGTTCCGGAAAGGATTTGAGTGGCCGGATCCCAGGATGTAATTGCAGGGGAAAGTTTTAACTGATCGCATTCGGGGCAATTTGCATAATCCCATGAAATAATTTTGCCGGGAACTAATCCTTCTTTACCTATTATTGTATTTCGTGTAATTTCCCAGGTTGGTCCGCTCATAATAAAGTTGCCACCACTATATGCAGCATAATTTCTTTCAATGAGCAAATTATTTGTACCTGTACTCATATTGAATTCTCTTTCATCCTCATCTTCAACTCTTTGAAGATCACGTCCTACACCGAAATAATTATTTTTAATTGTAGCATTAAAACAATTAATATAATTGGCTGCATTTATAAAAACATTTCCCTCTTCTGGAGTATCACCTCCAATGATGAATTCTGTAAGAGTTCCTTCTGGACCGCTGATATCAAGCCCATTATAATAGAAAGTAGTAGAGGTAAATGTATTCCCGGATATTCTGCCAGTCATACCATTACTCCCAGATGATCGGATTACACCGTATGATGCACTTGAACTGAAAGTATTTCCATTGTTTAAATTTTCGCCAATAATTACATTAGAACAATTAGTCAGGATCATTGCTTCGTCCTGGCACATGACTTGATTTTCGGTAAATCGGAAAATGTCAATATCATTTAAATGAAAACCCTCATCACAACTAAATATGGAATTTTCTATAGCCAGATTGTGCAATGCTATTGTATTTTGGGCTGCATAAATATAATAGTTATTGGAAGCACTAGGTGTATAGTCGACTTGGATTGACCGTAATGTTACATCAGACGAGGCAAACGTAAAGACTATATAAGTACTCAAAACAGCAGCCTGAGGAAGTTGTATACTTATAATTGGTTTTTGAACTAAACCTGATCCATCAATAATAGTTGGCTGACTTATAGCCGGTAATAATTCACTTTCTGCATCAATTATAATATTAAAAGGCTGATTTGCAGGACAGAATAGAATCTGATGCTGCTGTCCGTCATCATTTGCATTTGAAGCTTCGATGGCATTTCGTAAGGAACCTGGTCCTGAATCGTCGCTATTTCGTACATAATAAATACCGTTTGCCGGTTCGTCCTGGCAGGGAGATGATAAGTGGAAGGCCGTGGAAAATTCCGAAGTGCGGTTCATCGGACTTACCTGGCTGGTATGAGTGGCAATCACATAATCGGGCGCCTGAGACACTCCGCTAAGGGACAACTGCCAGCTTCCATCGGACTGGACGGTCGCAGCACCCAGGTATTCCGTTGCTTCGGTACCGGTTGCGTTGGAGGTATATACTTCTATAGTATCACCCGATTGGAAAGTTACAGTCGAACCTGACAAGATATCCGAACCCGCATCCCAACCCGTGATTAAAGGAGGATCAATGCAATAATTTTCATCGTGAACAATAAGGGATTTGTCATTAATATCCGGATTTGCTTTTGTAAATGTATTACGTCTGATCTCAATGTTGTCAATAGTACTGCAATTCGTTTCAAGGTCAATGACCCCGTTCCCGTAATAAGGATGAATTTCATTGTTATAATAAATAATATTATCTGATATTTTTACACCGGTTAATGATGAAATCTCATAATCCTTATTGTCCATAATTACATGTCCGACTCCCGGATAGTCATTCATATCGGTGCCGAAGTAATTATTTGCAATTTCAATAGTGTGAAATTCATTACCCTGACTTGCCATATCGCTGAGATATATGGCAATAAGGTTATTTAAAAAGTAATTACCGTATGCTTTACTCTCCCCGCCTATCAGGATATTGGTAACTGATCCTAAAGAAAGTCCAGAACTCCATGGATCTGATGAGCTCGCATCAAAATAATTGGCTTGTATGGAAGCATTATCACAAATGGATAAAGATAGATCTCCGCTATTGAAAACATTTGACCCTCCGACTGAACCAAATTGAATATTTTGGCAATCCACTAGCATTACATCAGCCGACAGAAACTGATTGGAATTGATGGATATATTAGAAGCATTCCCTATAAGAACGGCACCATAACCTGAGTGATAGTTTTCAAATTCATTATCTTCAATAGTGATACTGGTATAATGTTCTGAAGCTGAATTTTCGTTTAACGGGTTACGAATTATGGCTGACATATATTGCCAGTCGTTGGTTGTATAAAATCTTAAACCTTTGATAGTACAGTTGTTCGTTTCAATCTTAATACAGGCACGCCATGGCGAATTGATATCCGGATTTAGTGAGTTAGTATTATCAATTGAAAACTTTTCGGTTAGACTGGTCCCATCGATAGTAACCGGTTTGTTTATTATATAAAGATTTCCGCTCAATGTTATGGTTTGACCTGATACTGTCTCACAAAATAATATCTGGTGCTGCTGTCCGTCATCATTTGTATTTGATGCTTCAATAGCAGCCCGCAGGGAACCCGGTCCCGAATCGTTGTTATTTCTAACATAGTAAATGCCATTGGCCGGATCGTCCTGGCAGGGGGAGGATAAGGGGAAAGCCCCGGAAAATTCGGAAGTACGGTTAAAGGTTGTAGCCAGGCTGGTGTGGGTGGCTATGACATACTCCGGCATTGTGGCAAGGGAAATCTGCCAGCTGCCGTCGGACTGGACTGTAGCAGTACCCAGGTATTCCGTTGCTTCGGTACCGGTTATACTTCGATAATGTCTCCTGCCGCACCATTGACGGTTGAACCGGCAAGGGTTTGGGTTGCTGCATTCCAGGTACTGATGACCGGAGGCGATACACAATAGGTTTCAGAATGGTATATCAGATCGACATCAGCGACGGAGGGAGCCGACTTGGCAAAGGTATTCCGGTTGATCTCAAACCGGTCGTATTGATTACAGTCGCCGTTCAGGGTCATTACACCCAGGGGATATTCCCGGTTATCGTTATAATAAATGATATTGTCCGAGATCCTTACATCGTGCAATATGGCAATGGAGTTACCCGATTCCTGGAATATGGCATAACCTACACCGGGATTGTTACCCTGGGTGTCGGTACCGAAAAAGTTATTATCGATAGTTATGGTATGGAACTCGGCCGGACTCATATTTTCGGCCAGAAGGTCGATAGCAGTGGCTGTATTGAGGAAATAGTTGGCCTCGGCCTTGGTCTGGCCCCCGATAGCGATATTAGAACCATTGTACACTGTAATTGCCGTTCCAAAAGCGGTTTCACTACCCGTACCGAAATGATTTCCTTCAACTGTTCCGTCGGTATCGGCACTTAACCATACTCCACCCGACCAGTTGCCTTCAAAGGTATTGCCCTGTGTGGCAGTACCTACAGTCAACCCGCTGCATCCCGTAAGGTTTATGGCATACTGGTAATCGTTCTGGGCCACGAACCGGTTCGACAGGATCGATACATCCGTTACTTCGGCGATAAGAACGGGTTTTTGTACATTCACGAATTCATTCCCTGAAATCACGATAAGGCTCAGCGGTCCTGCATAATAGGCACCTGCTTCGGAATGATTGATCATGATTGCCGAGGAGTACCATTTCGAGCCGGTGACCAGGAATCGTAATCCCTCAACCGAAAAATCGCTGGTCATAACAAACATACAGCCATCCCAGGGGGAGGAAGTAGGTTCGTTGATACCGGTTATGTCGATGGTCAGCATTTCAGCCAGACCTGTTCCGCCGATATGGACAGGTTGTGAGATGACAAACGGATCTCCTGTCATGGTGATGGTTTGTCCCGTTACATTTTCACAGAACAGGATTTGATGCGGCAGATTTTCGGTATTACTGTTCGAGGCTTCAATGGCAGCGCGCAGGGAACCTTCGCCGGTGTTATTATTGTTGGTTACATAATATATGCCGTTACCACTGACACAGCCACCTGGATGATATCCGAGGGTATCGCTGAGTTCGGAAGTAGAACCCGCAGGGTCTGTCGCAGTAGCAATAAATATATCAC
>CAYUAV010000329.1:0-5076 GCA_964442665.1 uncultured Bacteroidales bacterium | reverse complement strand
AAATCAGAAGGTGAAAAATACCGGAACGAATTTGTGAATTGATGCACTAGTATATCCTTCTCATTTTTATTCTTCCAATAAATTGATTGACTAATGGAAATTTGATATGCTTTTTTTTTACTTTCTTTCATTAAAGATTTAGTTTTCAAGAAATTAATAAATTCTTTTTTTACTATCGATGGCCAAACAGGCTTTGAATAACTATTGTGAGAATCGTTTAAATCAAATGTAAATACTACTGATAAAAACAGAGAATAAATGAATCGTGAATTTAAATAGTTGCAAAATTGGCGGTTGAGAAAATCAACACGGACTATATTATCCTGATTACTTGGTTTCGTATGACAGGGAATAAAAAATCCGTCAGATTCAGCTTCGATGTTTTTACTGGAAGAATCCATCGGTTAGTTTTAGGTTCAAAGACGAGTTCAATTTAAAGGATTTTATAATAAAAACAAACTAAGCTTTATTCTTATTCGCATATATGTGCATATTCATGAATATATACAGAAATTTTCACATATATGGGACTATATATCAAAGAGAAAAATTGGTTAATGAGAAGTATAATTTTTCATGAATTAATTATTGTACGCAGATGATATGCATAAATGCACATATATGTTAAAAATTGCTTTATTGAATTTCATCAATTCAGGGTATTCCAGGTAAATTATAAATACTTATTACAGATTACGTTGTTCTACCTTCTGATTGTGATTTTCTAGACTGTTTCCAGAGATACAAAGCCACACCTGCAATAATTATTATTGAAGCTGCGACTAAGAAAACAGTAAATGAATTGTTTCCAGGCCTATGTTCTATTGGAGAGCTTATATTTCCTTGGCCGGAAAAATCAGGCGAATATCTATCATTAAAAATACTTGTTTCGTGATACATGTAAGAGTTATATTTTAGTTATAATGAATTCTTTATCACTTACCCTGTGCAAAAAATATCCTTCAAAAGCATATATTATTTCACCTTTAAGAGACTGAACTCTGTTAACGAAATGGTTCGCATTGAATCCTTTTTTCTTGAGTTCTTCCGAATTTACCTTTGATTTACCAGCATTTATATAGGATTCAAGGATTTTTATATTTTTCTGCATCTCATTCTCATCCTCACGGAGTTTTAATCGTATTTTCTTTTTCTGATCCCGTTCAAAATTGCGATTACAGCGCTCACTGCAATATTTGCGGTTGTCGTGATTACAGGTAAATTCTTTTTTACAGTCAGGATTAATGCATGTTTTGTGATATATGTTTTCAGGAACTTTCATGGGACTCTAACTTTGTGTCTTCCTCTGTGGCATGTTTGGATTTGCCGTGTTTCAAATTCTTCAACTATCTCAAGTCTGGTCTTGCATCGCCCACTTTTAATCCAATTAAGTAACTCGGTTTTACTGAAATACAGTTTCTTGTTTTTCTTAAAATGAGGAATTTTATTTTGACTGGATAATACGTAAATGGTAGCTTTGGCAAGCCCGGTTACCTGAATAGCCAGTTCAATTCCACCAATAATATCGGAATTTCCCGGACCATTATTTGAATACATTGAATTTGTAAGATTTTCTATCTTTTCTTCAATCCTACTCAGATGTTGCACTATCTTATCGAAAGGATTATCCATTACAATACCTTTTAAGTAAAGGTATTATTCAATATTAAAGACATTAAAAAAATAACAGTCTGTAACATATTACAAGCTGTTAAAATCATTAACGTATTATGTGCCAAATAAATATAAATTTGAGAAGATAATCACAACTGCTTAATAGAATTTCATTAGGGTATTGAATCCAGATCAATGAAATCCATGTCCGATGAAAATTCCTTCGCCATAAAGGCTTTGTAATCTGCTTTGAATTCTTCCATGGATCTGCCGGTTATTTTTTTATCAATGAGGTAGGAGAGGACTTCTTTAAATAAATTGTTTCGATAGCGTTCCGATCTTTTGTTGCCTAAATTAAAACCAATCCTGGATTTTCTCGTTAAATACTCACTATAATCCTGTAAGAGTCTGTGTCCGCTGGTACGTGAGTTGTAACCTTCGTCTTCTGCAATGTGGTCGCTGTTAAACCTATCTATAGTTTGAGGTTGCTCGGATGAGCTTAAATACCGGTAAACGTATGCTATTGCTGGTAGACTATACCTTTTTTTATGAGTACATTTTTAGAGATTTTTTTCTTGTGAATTGAATTATCAATATCTCCTTGATGACGCTTTTCTTCTAATATGTCTGGAAAAGCTGGCTGTTGAATTCCTCGTTTTTGAGCGACCCAGGACAATATAACTTTTAAAATAATTTCTTTATCTGTAAATGAAGAGAACTTCTTTACATTTTCATAGATTATATGTTCAATCACATTGATAAAATCACCTGCTCCCTGGTAAATGGAAGCCTGATAGTCAAGGAATAGTGAGATTTTCAATGGATCATCATGGATTAAAGCGAATGATAGTGCTATGACTTTAAACCAAAATTTACCAGGCCATTTTTAGATTTAGAGTTAACAAATTATTCGCTGTGAGATTGTTACTTATTACCCGGTGCAGATTGGAATTAAGTTTGATTGTGGATAACCATTCACCGCTTTACTCCCTGCCTCTCACTCCAGCAACTGTCCGAGTTCCACGCCGAGGGCATCGCTGATTTTCTTTAGCATAACAATGGTGCTGTTCACACGCCCTTTTTCAATACGACGGAGCGATGAATCCTCCATCTCCAGTCGGCTAGCCAGATCGATCTGTTTAAGGCCTTTGGCCTGTCTTATTCGGATAATGTTCTCACCGATCTTTTTAAGAAAGTCTTTGTCGTGCATAAATAATTTTCACTATTGTTTTCCGTGCCAAATTGGAATTATTCCTATAAAAAACACAGAACATATATGTCCGGTTATAAAATTTAATTAGCTTTGGATCGTTTTAATAATGAAGTATTGTGCTATGAAGCCGCAAATGATCAGACGGAAGCTTCTTGTTGTGGATGATGATGAGCAGACCCGTATACTCATCAGAGAGATACTGGACGATACGGCTATTCCTGTTATTGAAATCGACTGCGGTACCGGGGTTTTTGAATTATATAAGCAGCAACAACAGGAAATTGGTCTGATACTGCTCGATATATGGCTGCCCGGCTGCGACGGGTGGAGTTTGATTCGTAGAATCAGGGAGCTCGATTCGGAAGTACCGGCAATTGCCATTTCAGCTATGTTCCCTAACGACCTGGTCACAAAATACCAGGCAGCAGGATTCACCGATTACCTGGTAAAACCCTTTGATATCAACCACCTCAGGAGTATCATTCTATCATACCTCCAGCCTTCGGTGAATAATTTTGTAGAATGAAATTTTTGAAAATGCTATTCCTCATGTTCTTAACTGCTCTGGGTGGCATAGGTTAAGTATTTTAAATACTAATTAATGGCTTAATTTCTCAATCTGCTTTATAAACTGTTCTCTTCTTTTCACTCAAAAGATTTAAAGAAGTAAGCTCGCTTTTTTTAACGAAGATGTCAGGAGACTTCGATCAGGGGGCTCTTGGGGCTAACGCTCTGAATTCCTGAAAAATGATATTGCATTGGAATATTACTTAAATTTGATGTGCTCTTGAGTAAGGAAAAGGGTTCTGCAGAAAATCAAACCGTCATCAACAAATAACCTGCTCTTATTCAGGAGTCTAAATAAAGGAGGGTATTAAAATGAAAAACAACAGCTCTTTTGCAGTATTAATCTTTTTTGTCATTCTTGGCATTGGTGCAGTAATAGCGTACACGCTGTTTAAAACTTCAGCCGGCATAGAAGGTATATGGATTTTAGTCATCACCTTGTTTATTGCTATAGTCGCTTCTTCCGCAATTAAGGTTGCAGATCAGTGGAACAAAGCTGTTGTATTGCGATTAGGCCGTTTCCACTCCCTTAAGGGGCCAGGATTATTTTTTATTATCCCGGTCATTGATAACATCCCCTATTGGATCGATATTCGCGTGATCACGACTTCTTTCACAGCAGAAAAAACGCTTACCAAAGATACGGTGCCGGTGAATGTCGATGCGGTATTATTCTGGAAGGTCGTGGATCCAAAAAAGGCTGCCCTGGATGTTGCTGAGTATAAAGGCGCCATAAGTTGGGCCTCCCAAACAGCTCTGCGCGATGTCATCGGTAAGACTATGCTTTCAGATATGCTGGAAGGCAGGGACAGGATAAGTAGCGAGCTTCAAAAAATTATTGATGAGCGCACCGAACCCTGGGGCATTAATGTTATTTCGGTGGAGGTCAAAGACGTTCTGATTCCGCCGGCACTGGAGGATGCAATGTCGATGCAGGCCCAGGCGGAGAGAGAACGTCAGGCCCGTGTAATTCTGGGTGATTCGGAGAAACAAGTGGCTGAGAAGTTTGGAGACGCTGCCAGGAGCTATGCCGACAATCCTACTGCATTTCATTTGAGGGCTATGAACATGCTTTATGAAGGTTTGAAATCGAACTCAACCATTGTGATTGTGCCCAGCACGGCCGTAGAATCCATGCAATTGGGCGGCCTTGCCGGAATTACGGCGCTGACCCTGGGATTGGGCAAAGAGGACGTAAAAAAAGAAAAAGGAAGCGGGTCTGACAAATAAGAATGATCCCACACACATGAATTCATACTAAAATCTAAGGTGGACAATTTACTTCAATTTGTCTGAACTATAACCCGCTGGTCGGGCAGGTGAATTGCATCTTCTCAGTTTCTGGATAGGTAAACTTAGAATTTCGCTGCCATGAAGAAGTTCATACTACACTGCCTTTTACTACTGCTTATTCTTATACACTCATGCAGTAAAGAGAAAGGACTACCTGAGTGCGAGATCAGTGCCGGGCAGAGTGGACCCTACTTTAGAAATGATACGATAAAATTTATTGCATCGGCCCGGGTTGAAAATGGCAGTTTGCTGGAAGTGCGGTTTTATATTGATGACATTTTTCTTAACAGCGACCCGACACCTCCTTACATATTTTACTGGAATACTTCCGGAAGCAATTGCGGTAGCCATGTAATCAAAGCCGAAGCACTTGATGACGAGCATAGGAC
>CAYUAV010000328.1:0-5111 GCA_964442665.1 uncultured Bacteroidales bacterium | reverse complement strand
AAGAATACAGGCTAACCTTTTTTGCAGCACTATCTTTATTGATAAGTCTGATACGTTGTACCTCGCCCCGGTAACCCGGCGGAACAAAATATACAATTTCCGCTTCAAGCTTGTTTAGTTCACTTTTAATTATAGTATAACCCAATCCGTGACGGCATTCATAAGTATCGAGTTGTTTTTTAACCGGTTTCCATCCAGGCGACCAGACAGTGCCCCCATCATTCAAATAGAAGTATTTGCCTCCGTTGTCGAGAGGTACATTATTGTAACGATATCGGGTTATCCTTCGCAAACGTGCATCTTTATAAAAGCTGTAACCGCCACAAGTATTAGAAATAATTGAGAAAAAGTCTTCATTTCCGAGGTAGTTAATCCATGGATAAGGGGTTTTCGGGTTTGTAATTACATATTCCTTTCTGTGATCATCAAAATAGCCAAACTTCATATTCTACATCTTTTAATTATGTTAACACTCAGTAATACTCACTCAGAGACCATGTCCCCTAATGATGAATTTTTATAAATTGTGCATATTACGAAATAATTTTTTCCAGAACAGGTTCGATTACATTTTTTATATCGCGCAGAGCCAGGCGCATATGCGTCTCAATTGTTTTTTCTGAAATAGAAAGCCGTTCGGAAATTTCTTTGTAGGGAAGTCCCTGAAAGCGGCTAAGTTTGAATATTTCCTGTCGCTTAGGAGGAAGTTCAGCAATCGTTCGGTTCAGCAGATCCATCAGATCATTGAATATAATTTCGTCCTCAACATTTTGCATATTCTTTTGCAGGTATGAAATGATATAGTTGCAATATGCCTGATGATTTACCTTCTTTCGGTATTCATTAAATATGGTATTTTTTGTGGTAGTAAGAAGGTATCCGCTGAATGACATCTCGATATTAATATTCCTGCGGCTTTCCCATATTTTTGTGAATACTTCCTGCACAATCTCTTCTATATCTTCCCGGTTTTTAAGATATCGGAAGGCAAAGAAATAAACCCTTTCAACATAGTAATAGTATATTTTTTCAAAAGCATCTCCGTCGCCTTCGATAAGCCTGATAAGCAGTTCTTTCTCTTCTTGTTTTGAGATAGGGGTCAATTGTTGTGTATTCTTAAAAGTGCCCTAAAGTAACAAAAAAATAGGATATGGTATAGGCGATAGCCGATCTGCTTTTAAAAATTTCGTGTTTGCGATAGTATTAAAAATTCCATCAAAAATTCGGAATGTAAGAGAAAGTTGAAAATAAAAACTAATTAGCGTGTAACTTATCATAATGCATTTATCAGCGCAAGTCAAAGCCTACGTGGTATCGTATAATTTGAGAATTAGGCTTTAAGAGTGGATCTCTGAAAGTTACAAATCGTAAAACACCAGAAAGGACGAATTTCTCCTTGTGATTATTAAATTAACAGTTTCCGAGTTTTAGAGTGTGAGTGAGAAGAAATCAGAGTAAGGTATTTCACTCTGCACTCTCAATCTGATTTGTGGAGCTGCCGGGAGTCGAACCCGGGTCCAAACAAGCAATCCATAAGCTTTCTACATGCTTATTCTGTTATTGGTTTTCGAATTAAGTCTGGCAACAGACAGCCGAACTTAATCTTATCCCTTTAATTTTCGCACGGAATTAAGGGAGTTTCCCGCACTATCCCCGACTCACGTGTGCCTCTGAACCCAACACCGCGGGGAAAGGTGTTGGAGAGACAGCCCGTCCCGATACCTTGTATCGGGAATTGCCTGTCTGACGACAGATAAGCCTTAATCTACTATACTTCGATTAGGCAGCGAGCGCGTAATTAGATTCGCCAACTAAATTTATTGCACCATGGTTTAACGGGTCAATGTGCGTTGCCCGGCATGCTTACTTACCGATTTTACCTGCTGTCAAAACCAAAATCAGCCCCGTAAGACAATACAAAATTACAAAATCTTATGCTCATTTAATAAGCGTGGAAAACACTTTATGTTCAGCACTTTTTTATCTTGAAATTAAGCGTTCAATAACTTTTCGATTGTTTGAACAGGATCATCTGACTTGAAAACTGTAGTGCCGGTAATCAATATATCGGCTCCTGTGTCATAAAGCTTTCCGGCATTTTGAAGCGTGATGCCGCCATCAACCTGAATCAGTGCCTTTGAATTCGAATTTTGAATGAGTTGTTTCATATCTTTTACTTTCTGATAGGTATGTTCAATAAAACTTTGTCCTCCGAATCCCGGTTCAACGCTCATAACAAGAACTACATCAACTTCCTGAATTATATCGTTTAATTCCGTAACAGGAGTACCGGGTTTAAGTGTGATCCCGGCTTTTACACCGTGTTCATGGATTTTTTCAAGAGCAATGCCAGCATACCGGCATGCTTCAATATGGACTGTAAGTATATCGATGCCGAATGCACAAAATCTGTCGATATATTTTTCAGGTTCAACAATCATCAGATGCACGTCAATGGGCTTTGTGGATATTCTGCTAGCCATTTCCACAACCGGCATGCCAAAGGAAATATTTGGAACAAAAACCCCGTCCATTACATCGCAATGCAACCAGCTTGCTTTACTGGTATTAATCCGTTTAATTTCTCTTTCGAGATTTCCAAAATCGGCTGCAAGAATCGAGGGTGAAACATGACGTGACATATACTTTTTTGCCCAAAAATAGTCTTATTCACTGAAAGAGTAAAGAAATAATAAGACGGAAAGTGATAGTATTACTGGAACAATCCTTTATCCCAGGTAAGCTTTCAGGTTTTTACATCTCGTCGCATTTTTAAGGCGTTTGATAGCTTTCTCCTTGATCTGCCTTACACGCTCGCGGGTAAGGTTAAACTCCTCACCGATTTCCTCCAGTGACAGAGCATATTTTCCACTCAAACCAAAATAAAGCCGGACGACATTGGCCTCACGGTATGTTAGTGTTGACAAAGCTCGTTCTATTTCTTTGCGAAGCGAATCTGTCAATAATCCTTTATCGGGGGGCAGGCTATCGGGACTTAGTAAAACATCATAAAGATTTCCCTCATCATCCTGAGCAATAGGAGCATCCATTGATACATGTCTTCCAGAACTTTTCAATGATTCCTTCACTTCTTCAGGAGCCATTTCAAGTGCCTGGGCTAATTCCTGAACAGAAGGCTCTCTTTCATATTTCTGCTCCAGGCTAGCAAAAGTCCGGTTGATTTTATTGATCGAACCTATTTTATTTAAAGGCAATCTGACGATTCGAGCCTGTTCAGCCAAAGCCTGAAGAATAGATTGCCTTATCCACCAAACGGCATAAGATATAAATTTAAAACCCCTTGTTTCATCGAAACGCTGGGCAGCTTTAATAAGTCCCAGATTACCTTCATTGATAAGGTCTGGTAAGCCTAAACCCTGATTCTGATATTGTTTGGATACGGATACAACAAAACGCAGGTTGGCCCTAATTAATTTATTCAAAGCCATCTGATCTCCCTTTCTTATCTGACGTGCAAGTTGTACTTCCTCCTCAGCATTAATCAATTCCTCTTTGCCAATCTCGTGAAGGTATTTATCCAGGGAGGGTGTTTCCCTGTTTGTGACCTGCTTAATGATCTTAAGTTGTCTCATGATGAGAGAGTTATGAGGTTTCGATCAGATGCAACAGAATTCTCAGGATTTCAGTAAATTTCACTTCAATAATACGTATACACAGGTCGGATAGTTACCCTGAAAGCATGTTAAAAGTAATAAAAAATCTAATTCCTTTTTTTCTGATAAAATAAATTTCAAGATTATTTTGGATATTCTTTATAAATACTTATTATTGCATTGATTTTCCCTCTTAAGAAAGTCCTTTTATTCTAAGAAACTCCTTGTGAAAATTTCTTTACCGTTAGTTACGATTTGAAAGTGAATTATTTATATTTCCTATAGTTATTATTATGTATGACATTCTTGAATTGAATAAGAAGCTTGTTTCTGAGTTAAAAGAAATAGCTAAAGATTTAAAAATCAAACGAGTAGAAACATTACGAAAGCAAGATCTGATCTATAAAATCCTGGATCAGCAGGCGATTTCTGCAACTGAGAAAAATAAAGAAAAAAAGAATCAGCCTCAGGAAAACAGGCCTCACCAGCTACAAAGAAATGAGTTCGGCTCAAAAGAATATCACAATCGCAAACCCAGGATCAGGAGAAAGCGAATCGAAAAAGTTGCTGAACCAAATAAAGACAATCCTGAAGAACTCAAGGGAAAAGAGAGAATAGATGCCGCAGTGGCTGAAGTTGAGGCATCGCTTAAGAATGATGCTGTGCTCGATATTCCTTTTTCTGATACTTACGATGAAGATACTCCGGAGGTAACGCCGGAAGAAATTGAAAAACCGGAAGAAACTGAAAAACCGAAAAAACCGGAAGAACCAAAAGTAATAACCACAGAAAGCGATATAAAAATCAGGTTTGCAGATGAAAGAAGTCGATTTTGATTGTATTATCAGCAACTCGGGTGTATTGGATATTATGCCTGACGGCTTTGGTTTTCTTCGTTCGGCCGATTACAATTATCTGAACTCACCCGATGATATATATGTTTCACAGTCACAAATTAAATTATTTGGCTTAAAAACAGGCGATACGATAAAAGGTACCATTCGCCCGCCAAAAGAAGGTGAAAAGTACTTCCCTCTAATTAAAGTTGAAGAAATTAATGGTCGCGACCCAGGATTTATCAGGGATCGTGTTCCTTTCGATTATCTGACTCCTCTTTTCCCGAATGAAAAATTCACACTCATACGTTCCGGAGAACAGGGAAACCTTTCAGTAAGGGTGATTGATATGTTTTCACCGATAGGTAAGGGTCAGCGGGGTTTGATCGTTGCCCAGCCCAAAACAGGTAAGACAATACTTTTGCAGGATATAGCCAATGCAATTGCTGCCAATCATCCGGAAGCATACCTTATTATATTACTGATCGATGAACGACCGGAAGAAGTAACAGATATGGCGCGTAACGTAAAGGGTGAAGTAATTTCCTCAACATTCGATGAGCCCGCCGAACGTCATGTTCGTGTATCGAATATTGTATTGGAAAAAGCCAAAAGAATGGTTGAGTGCGGACATGATGTAATAATCCTTCTCGATTCCATA
>CAYUAV010000327.1:0-5133 GCA_964442665.1 uncultured Bacteroidales bacterium | reverse complement strand
TTATGAATTAACAGATTAACCCTAACTAAATATTTACTAACGCAAAGAACTATGAGAAAAGGTCGGAAAATGAAGGGCAAGCCTCAGAGATTGTCCTTACTAAAGTTCATACGGTCCGTAAATACATGGCAGGTATTTATATGTCGGTATTGCTGTTGGCAGTGAGCTCAAATTAGCACGCACAGGGAAATGAGCGCACCATTTCAGGCCCTGTGGTATTTGCAGCTACGGGCAAACCTGTGCCAGGAGCAATCATTACCATAAAAGGTGCAACTACAGGAACCATTACGGATATTAATGGAAATTTCAGTATTGATGCACGTGATGGTGATGTTTTGCAAATTTCATTTATAGGGTATAAGACTACAACCATTGTTGCAGGTAGTGCTGATAGTTACCGAATTGCACTTGAAGAAGATGTTACCCAACTCGATGAAGTGGTAAAAATTGGATATGGAACCATGCGGCGAAGTGAACTGACCGGATCGGTAGTTTCGGTTTCGGAAGAGGAGCTTAAGAGATCGGTTTCAACATCCTTCGATCAGGCATTACAGGGAAGAGCCGCAGGAGTGATTGTCACTCAAAATTCAGGTCAGCCTGGCGGGAGTGTATCCGTTCAGATCCGGGGTATTAATGCACTTAATCCCGACAATGAACCGCTTTATGTGATAGATGGCGTAACTATGGATGGATATTCCGGAAATTCTTCGGTTAATATTTTGTCCATGATCAATCCTTCCGATATTGTATCGATCGACGTTCTCAAAGATGAATCGGCAACTGCAATATATGGCTCACGCGCTGCTAATGGTGTTATTATTATTACTACCAACAGGGGACAGGCCGGAGAAACAAAGATCGGCTATGAAGAATACTATGCCATACAGCAACTGCCCTATTATATTGAGACGATGAATCTGAGAGAGTATGCTGAATATCAAAACGAACGGGCGGCATTACTGGGATTCGGATCACGTCCCGAATTTGCCGATCCATCGGTTTTGGGCGAGGGCACCAACTGGCAGAAAGAAATGTTCCGTAATGCTCCTATGCAAAGTCATCAGCTGTCATTATCATCAGGAAATGAAAAAACCACCTTCTCATTTTCGGGTGGCTATCTGAATCAGGAAGGTATAGCAATAGGATCATACTTTGACAGGTTCTCTTTACGGTTTGCCATCGATAATCAAACGCGCGATTGGCTGAAAATAGGCACCGATGTTTATGCCAGTCGGAGCAAGCAGTGAATTACGGTTGAAGATGACGATTTAATCAATCAGACACTACGACAAACCCCGGATGTACCGCTCAGAAATGCTGATGGTACCTGTGGAGGTCCGCCGGAAAATATCTGTGGCATTTATTCTACCAATGTTGTGGCAGAAGCTCTGATGCGTGAAAACGATCGCATTCGTTCACAACTGATCGCAAATATGTATGCCGATGTTACTCTTTTCAAGGGTTTAACATATCGCTCCGAATTTGGAGGAACCGTTGTTGATCCGGGTTTGGCTACACTTCGGGTAATCAGTGGAAATTATTTCAGAGCGCTCATAGAAAACGCCATTGGAACATGGTGGGTTGATGCTTCGGCAATGCCAATGAATACAGGTCCATTACCCGATCTGGATGGAAGTATAAGAGCCGATGAAATATTCCTGAAATTTGAGATGAATGCCGATGGTATCTGGAATGCTGGAAGGTATGCCATACTATTTGTTGAACGGGAAGTTGGCGATGCTGATAACGATGGCAATGCCGAAGATTGGCTGAACGAAATACGTTATGAACTCGAGCCATGGAACCTTGAGGATGAGAGAATTGAATATTCGACCCATGGAAAATGGATTACTGTGACTATACCACTCAGCGAATTTACTGACGATGGAGTTAATATTCAGGAATATGGCGATCTGGAGAATATCAACTATATGCAGAATGTATTTATCAATCCCGAAGGGCCTGATCAGGGCGGACAGGTTGTAGAACACCTGTTATTAGGATTTGATAATTTCAGGATATGATATCCGAATTAGTCTGTTTACCTGATACCATATTGGAATTAATGCGGAAAGAACTTATGCGGATAGAAAAATAATCCTATCCGCATAAGTTCTTTAATTTATAAGCGTAGAAATTATTTTTATATGCATACGTTTATACAACGTATTGACAATAATTCCATATAGTTACCGGTAAACTGATCTACGATTCACCGGGAGCGTATCGGTTATCATTCCATTTGCCTTTGTAATAAACCAGTTTTTCAGGTTTTGTAATAAAGGGCGCAAGGATAAAGGACGAGATGACACCTGCTGCCAGTCCGATGGCAACATTTTCGAGGAAAGTTTGTGAAACGGAAAGCAGACCCCATACGACACCGTAACCCAGACCAAATACAGTGCAGTATAATAGAAGTTTTGGATATGATCCCCCTTCTTTAATATAAATAAAATCAATATTATCATATCCTACAAACTCCTTTGCATCATCGTTGGTTACAACGATCCCCGAATCGCTGATAGTAACATTTTTTGTCAGGATGGTTTGATCCGAGGTCGTGATAATTTTTATTTTACGGGCCTGCACTTCCATCTGTGTCTGACCGGTACAATCAGGAATTATAAGACATAATACTACCGGAATAAGCAATAAATAGTTGTTTTTCATTAGTTTTTCAATAAGCTATTATTACGGAAGAACATTCGTTCAAAAAACAGATATGTTACCCGATTGGTTATTTGGCTACGTTTTCTGCCGAAAGGGTACACTCGTTAAGTTTCTCTTTTCCTGATACATCATCCAGTAATTGAAGTCGGTTACGCGCCATAATAATTCCCATCTGCGGAATCTGCTCGATATAATAAACATTTCCGGCTGCAAGTTCAACAGCAAGTTCACTAGTATTTTCCGCTTTCGACGTAAATAAATGGGTACCTGGTACCTGGTAGGTATAAATAAAACGCTGGCCTCCTGTAGTGCCAATATAGGTATCATCGCAATAAACCTTAAAACGGATAGCTGTTCCAAGGAAATTGGGACGTACAATATATACCAGGGCGATACTGTCGGAGGGAGACAGAGTTTTGGCCTCTGCATCAGCTTCAAGGGTAGCTTTCTGAACAGCAGAACAACCAGTGAATAAAATTATTAAAGCAATCCAAAGTAAACATGTAAGATTTTTTTTCATATCGAGTTGATTTTAGAGTTTATAATGAGGTAACGAAAAGTCAAAAACCAAATAATAACGGCTAATAAAGCCAATGCAATACCTAAGATCGATCCGAATTTCAAAATAATATGAACCGACCAGTTCAATAATGCCAGACTCCAAAGCTCAAGCAGCAACAGAAGGATAGATTTAATTTTTAATACGCGGAGACTTCTGATAAGAGTGTATGAAAACACTGAAACTGAAATGATAACTATCAATAATTGAATGATTAATACCATAATAAACTAACGGGCAGGGTTGATTTAAGCCTATAAAAGTAATAAAAGATACAATAAATAATATACGTTAACTCACAAACCTTATCTGTTTGGGTTTTAATTCTTACTTAGCCGCAACCTTTACCATCTTGTTATCGATCATATCCTGTAACTGTTCAAGTAACGCCTGTTCCTGGTGGTCGATCATGCCATCTTCGGTGGCAATATGAAGTATCTGATCGTATTCGTCACGGGTCAGTTTATGATCTTCGATGGCTTTTTCGATCATTTTTTTAAGCCGGTTTGCACTCTCACTCGCTTTCATATGGATTTATTTACACGATAAAAATAGGGATTTTACTTTCAAACTCCCGGTATATTATCATTTATTCAAGATCGCTGACCGGTTTAGCTTTGATAAGTACCAGGATTATTATCAGCATAATTAATGCTACCAGGGCTCCTCCGTAGTAAGCATAAGATAATCCGCCCAAACCATAAGCCATACCTATTACAACCGGTCCGATGGTCTGACCTGTACGCAGTACCACGCTGTTGAGCGACATAAATGCTGCCCGTTCTTTCAAGGGGGCGAACCCGACAAGCAGAGTCTGAACGGTAGGCAGAAATAATCCCTGCCCCAGGCCGAAAATAAGCAGGGGAGGTATAACAAACAGCCATGTATTTGAACGCGCCAGTATAAGCATGGAGATAATATAGAGGCAAACAGCAGTAAGCATGATATTCCGGCTGTTATATTTTTTACTGATTCTGCCCATCTGCGATGAAGTAAGAGCTGTAGTAAGCGACATCGACGACATGGTTATTCCGATATGAAATGAATTTGCCGCTAACCTTTCTTTCAGTAATGACGGAAGATAGGTAATGTAGGCTCCGTATATCAGGAAGAAGACGAGGATATTCAGAATCAGTAATCCCCACACACTGGGCTGATTAACCACTTTCCATACGTTTTGTCCGTACCGTCTCAGATTTTGTTTTTCCTTGGGTTCCGGATTTTTAAGCGAAAAAGAAAGAATAATTCCGAACGGAACGGCAAGGAGCGGCAAAACGAATGGAAAATTCCAGCCAAGAACGGCTAAAGCCCCTCCAAGTGCCGGATAGGTCGCTGTTCCTAAACTCAGCACACTGGCATTATATCCCATAGCCGTTGCCCTTCGATTTCCCTGGTACAAATCACCAATCAGGGTAACATTAAGCGAACCCAGCGACGAGGCTCCGATTCCCTGGATTAACCTGAACAATAAAAGGACTTCAAACTTTTTGGTAAACATGCAGGAAAATCCGGCCAATCCGAATAACATTAATGAAGGTACCAAAATTGATTTCCGGCCGATCCTGTCGGCCAGGATACCGGTGAACGGGGTAATTATTATACCGGGCAGTGTAAAAATGGCCACCAGCCATCCGACCTGCGCCCTGGAAATTCCAAAATATTCCTTCATCTGCGGAAATGCCGGTGCAATGCTTGCCACACCCATTACGGCGAACAGGGTTGTAATGAAAATCAGGTAAATATTACGGTCTTGTAATAGTCCCGGTCGATTGGTATCTGTTGTCATCTGAAATGATTCTTACTATTTACAAACTAATAACAGTTCAAAATTGCACAAAGTTTACATTACCTGACAACAGTCAACGTATCCGACAAATAATCAAAGGAATTTGCTCCGACCATTA
>CAYUAV010000326.1:0-5137 GCA_964442665.1 uncultured Bacteroidales bacterium | reverse complement strand
AATTTTGTCGACACCACCATTCATTACCGATACTATGCTGAAACAAGACCGTTGACAAATTATCCTCGTAATATTCTTGAACAGGATTACAACCGTAAGGCCGGTACCGAAGCTGAAATTATTTTTGAAAAAGGGAAGTATTATATGTTTGACCGGACTTTCGAAAAGAAATCCGATCTCCCTGAAAACCTGCCTAAAACAAAATTTCGTGCTAAACTGACAAAAAAACTGATGAAGAAGGATAGTCTGCAAAATATCGAAATTGTTGAGATCCCTATTGATTCAGTTCAAAATAACCAGTTAATTTATCGAGATGATACCATCAATTTCGATAAATCGGAAATTGACATAAATAATTACATTTTTGAAATCGAGCGCCTTAATTTATATAATAGTAAACTGGAAGAGAAGAATATTAATATACGTGTTGTCGAGGAAGAAGAAGAGGAAGAAAAAAAGGTAAGAATTTATCAGGAAGCATTTTATCAAAACTATATTGTCAGTCAGATCGATTTTAGCTTTCTAAGCGAATCGTACCAAGCATTCACAGGTGGAGCGGTTTATTTTAATCCCGGGGTTAACTTACTTATGAAGGTAGGGACGCAGGATCTGTTTGAAGATTATAAAGTAACTGGTGGAATACGGCTTCCACTCGATTTTGAAAGCAGTGAATATCTGTTAAGCATCGAAAATCTTAAAAAACGTCTCGACCGTCAGTATGTATTTCACAGGCAGGTTTTTAAACATTTCGGAGGAGCGGAGAATACCGAATACATCAAAACCATTACAAACGAAATCTCAGGAATATATCGTTACCCGTTGAGTCAGGTCAATGCGTTTGTGGGAACTATAGGATTGCGAAATGACCGTAATGTATATTTATACGATCTGGATCTTACAAAAATGCCTTCGATACTTGAAAAACCGGATGTATATAAACTATGGGCACAACTGAAAGGTGAGTATATTTTCGATAATACACGATCGCTCGGTTTAAATCTATACGGAGGTACACGATTTAAAATTTTTACAGAATATTACCAGCGACTGAATGAAAAGTATGATTATCTGTTCGTTTTTGGAATCGATTTCAGACACTATATTGTTCTGCATCGTAACCTGATTTGGGCAAACCGCTTCGCTGCAAGCACTTCTGCAGGAGGCAGCAGACTCATATATTACCTGGGAGGAGTTGATAACTGGACCAACGTAACACCACTCAAAACTCCAACATTTATTCCACTATCCGAAATCAGGATCGATGAAACGCAGAACTATGTTTACCAAGCTGTTGCAACAAATATGAGGGGATTTTCACAAAATATACGTAACGGAAACAGTTTTGCCCTGATTAACTCAGAAATTCGCTGGCCCATAATACGCTATCTGATAAATCACCCGCTGAGTAATGCCTTTTTACAGAATTTCCAGGTAGTAGGTTTTTTTGATATTGGTACCGCCTGGTCGGGTTTGCACCCATGGTCGGGAAAGAATGCATACGATAATGACATTATTCAGCAGGGTCCCATTCTGATCGAAATCGATGCAGACCGTGAGCCTATTGTTGCCGGTTATGGTTTCGGGCTTCGGTCCCAGCTTTTCGGATATTTTGTACGACTCGACTGGGCCTGGGGGATTGAAAATATGCAATTGTTGCCACGCGTGTTTTATTTATCACTCTGCCTCGACTTTTAATTTTTCAAATTTTCCATTTATCAGATGAAAATTCTGTTATTAGACACTACAATTATCGGAATATGTAACGATTAAAGCCCTTCCTTTCTGTTTAAAACTATGAATAATTATACCCGGGCATATGATAAAAACATCCATTTAATTGCTATTTTTATTTACTTTTGTTCACACTTTTATTAACATATCAAAATTTTTAAGTTATGGCTTACGTAATTAATGACGATTGTACTGCATGTGGCACTTGTGTGGATGAATGTCCGGCTGATGCGATCCACGAAGGAGACATTTACAGAATTGATCCGGATGCCTGTACCGATTGTGGTGCCTGTGCCGATGTATGTCCGGTTGAAGCTATCTCTCCGGAGTAAAAAATGCAGCATAACAGCAAAGAACCCGCTTAAATAGCGGGTTCTTTTATTAAACAGTTTTCTCATAAATTTTATCGGCATATATCAAACCTTTTAAAATTGTATCGGCACCGGATAACATGTATTTCCTATATTTACAATTCTAAAACATTTACCGCCTTATGGAGCTTGTTTTTCTCTTTACGGGTATTATCTTATCCGCAATTGTCACCTGGTTGATCATGCGGGTGAAATCAGAAGGTAGTTTCAAGGCAGTCTCCGAAAAAAATCAATTTTTGCAGCAGCAAATTGAAGAATTTAAAACTGAGGTTTCTGAAAAAGAACGGTCCTTACTGGAACTTACGTCTCAATACAGTGCCAAAGAAACCGAACTGAAAAACCTGAATCAGCGGCTCCAGGAACAAAAGCAGGAAATGCTTGAAATCGGTGAAAAATTCAATGCCGAATTCCGTAATCTGGCCAATGAGATCCTGGAAGAAAAATCGAAAAAATTTACGGAACAAAACAAGACCAACCTCGATCAGATCCTGAAACCGCTGGGTGAGAAAATCAAAGAATTCGAGAAAAAAGTTGAAGAAACCTACGATAAAGAATCGAAGCAACGATTCTCACTTAAAGAAGAGGTGAAACGGCTTGCCGAACTCAATCAGCAGGTTAGCAAAGAAACAAATTCGCTGACCAAAGCCCTGAAAGGTGAATCGAAAACTCAGGGTAACTGGGGCGAAGTAATTCTGGTAAGTATTCTGGAGCGCACAGGTTTACGGAAAGGTTATGAATACACGGTTCAGGACTCATTTACACAAGACACAAATAAACGTTTTCAATCGGATGTAATTGTCCACTACCCCGGCGAAAGAAGTATTATTATCGATTCAAAAGTTACACTCACTGCATATGATAATTATGTAGCTGCACAGAGTGAGGGAGAACAACAGGCAGCCCTTAAAGCGCACCTGGCCTCTGTCAAAAATCACATTAACGAACTGGCATCAAAAAATTACCAGGATATCGATGAAATCAAAACTCTCGATTTTGTGGTAATGTTCATGCCTGTGGAACCAGCCTATCTTCTGGCTATTCAGAACGAACCCCAAATTTGGAACTACGCCTATGAGAAGCGAATCCTTCTGATAAGTCCCACAAACCTTATAGCCGTGTTAAAAATGATTGAAAGTCTCTGGAAACAGGAATACCAAAACCGGAATGTTTTAGAAATTGCACGGCAGGGAGGAGAACTTTACGATAAATTTGTCGGGCTGATCGATGACCTCATCGATATAGGCAATAAATTAAAACAGACCCATAAAAGTTACGAAGCCTCAATGAATAAGCTATCGACCGGGAAAGGCAACCTGGTTGGGAAAGTTCAGAAATTAAAGGAATTGGGAGTGAAAGTTAAAAAAAACCTGCCTGACAATATTCTGAAACGCGCACTCGAAGATACCGGTAATGATAGTGCAGAGCATGGTAACTTGTAACCTGTTCTGATTTTACCTATTTAACTTAACTTTTATTTAACATCATGAACTATAACCGGAAACCGAATCCGGAACCGTACTCCCAAACCTGTATTTTCAACAGTTAAAAGGCCTTTGTGATCGTTTATAAATGCATATGCGATTGTCAATCCGAGGCCGGTTTCTATACCGGTTTCTTTAGTAGTGAAGAAAGGATCAAATATTTGTGACAGGTCTTTCACCGGTATTTCAGGACCCGTATTTGTAAGTTCAATCACGACATGTTCTTTTTCCTCCAAAATATCCGAAAATGTCTCAATATCGATATATTCATCATACTTTTCCGCTTTACTGTTAATAGCAGCCACAGCATTATCTACGATACTTAGCAGTACCTGCTGCAGTTTGTCCCTGTAGGCCAGAACCGGAACTAAAAACCGGTAATTCTTTCTCACGGTGAGTTGTTCTGGAAATCTGCGACGCATAAACAGGATGGTGTTATCTATCAGTTCATGCAAATCGACTAACTCCAGCCTTGGATGATCATTTCCTGTAAAGGTCATAAGCGCATCAACTATTTTTTTGCTTTTTCATAACCCTTTTTTATGATATGAATTCCCTGTTTCAGGTCATCACCGGCCTTTGATTTGAATTGTCTGTTAACTTCCGGAATGGCTTCTTCTGCTATTTGCAGACCTCCGGCTATATAATTCAACGGTTTATACATTTCATGTGCCATACCGGCAGTTAAAGTACCCAGCGACGTCATCCTTTCTGACTGATATAAAAGCTTCTGTGCTTCGTCCAGATTTCGAAGTGTATTATTCAACTCAATATTCTGGTCAAGTAAAGTTTCATTCTTGCTGGTTATTTCCCGTTCAAACCTGAGATTAATTATGCGTAGCTGATATATAGCCAGGTGAAGGAAAATAAAAACAACTACCTGGGCAACTTTATGTACCAGATAAAAACTTTCAATTATAGGTACGATGGCAAATTGTCTGGGCATAAAAGCTTTGAGAAATGGTTCCATAAATATCAGGAGCATCGTAAAATAGGTGAAAGCAATTATGTAAAGAATCCTTTCCCTGACGGGAGCAAGCAAAATCTGGGGAACAGCTGAAAATGCTATTATAACATACGGATAGTAGGCAAAGCTTTCTTCCTCAACAAAACCGACCAGGGTGGGGAAAATGAAAAAAATTGCAGGAGGAACGAAAATCAGGGATATTTTGCTTAACCAGGTATAATTTCGACTCGCCAGAATCAGATTTATGATGTTCAGCACCATCATTATCAGTATGCGTTGCGACCCGATACCCCATTGCGTATGATGAATCAGGTTCATCATCATCAGAAAAATAAAAACAGCCAGTAAAGAAATCAGTATAATTACATTTAACTGATTAGTCAAAATGAGAGTACGGTTGTACAAGTTTCTCTCAGCTGACCCAACTCCAAGAAATGAAATCCGGTGCCAGAGTTCTTTCATTACTCAAAAACGTGTGGATTATTATAAAGACAGGAAATTAATTGAATTCGAACCCATTCAATACAAGGTAAGTATCTGGTATATAAATTATCACTACTATCCGACTAAATTAGTTTTTTAAGGTA
>CAYUAV010000325.1:0-5138 GCA_964442665.1 uncultured Bacteroidales bacterium | reverse complement strand
GATTATCTGAATTCAATTTACTACACAACGCAAATTCCGGTATATGAATCGAACAGGAAAACTTCATATGTACGAAGTGATTTACAAGGCAACTTATTGCTGTGCAGCGAATTTTATGCCCCTTCCATCTTTAGCGGAGCCTTCATTTTACCAAATGCCCAGCCAGGTACCTGTGATATCATGATTGGCAAGATTCATAGTGGTACTTTAAATCCGCTATGGACATTACCGGGTACAGCACCAGGTAATGACTTTGTTGAAGGAGTGGAAATTGATGATGCCGGAAATCTCTATCTTGCAGGAACATCATTCACCTCACTTTCAATCGGGCCCGAGACCCTTGTGGCCAATGTAGTTGAAGGCACTCCCTATCTGACAAAAATTACAAATAACGGATCACCGGAGTATTTCTTTTGGCAGACAAATACCACCGACGGACAAATACATCTTAATAAAGTTGCAGGCGATGGTTATGGCAACAGTTACGTCGCAGGAAATTACCTTGGACCTGCCAGTGCGATCAACGAAATTGATCTGACATACACAAATACGAGCGGACTTTTCCTGGGAAAATATGCTTTTACAAAAAACCTGGCCGGAACTGTTCGTAACGTGGCCGGAGACTTAATAAGTGAGGGTTATGTAAAAATACTCGGATATACCATGTATCAGCGTTCACCGCTGAACGATTCTGTCAGAATTGAAGCCGACGGAAGCTATGAATTTTCCGATATCCCCTCAGGTAATTACCTGATTGCAGCCTATCCGACAGGTACAGCAGCTGAAATCTATATTCCAACTTATTACCCTTCAGTTGAATACTGGGAATTTGCTGAACATATACGTATAACCTCCGATTCGGATGACGGAGTGTTTGACATCACATTACAGAGTAAAACTGAATTTACGGGAATAACGGAACTCGACGGAAATGTCTCGGAAGCTGATGAGGGAAAAAGTCTAAAGTTCACGATGCCTGATAAGGGACGGCCGACAAAAAAGGCCAGTGTAGTTCTGGCCGGTAATAAAATTCCTGAAAAAACCACTTATCAAATCGTGGCCACCACAGAAACCGATGAAACCGGTAACTTTGCATTTTACGGAATCGAAGACGGGTTTTATTATTTGTGGGTCGATATTCCCGGTTTGCCCTGTGAGCCTGTATATTTCATCGAAGTGAGCGGCAATCAGTATATCTCGAACCTGAATTACCTGGTAAATGAGGAAGTTGCCGAAGCAGAAGGATTCCCGGAATACAACGCTTTAGATTCTCCTTTCGATGATTCAGAAGTGCGGATATTTCCGGTTCCGGCAAACAAATCCATATCACTTATACTGCCTTCACTGAATCATGCTTTTGCTGATATCTTCGACAGTCATGGCAGTCATATCCGCCATATTGAAGTGACACAACCGGAATACCGGGTCGATGTTTCAGAACTTATGCCCGGCAGCTATACTTTACGTATCTATTTCGATAATTCAATTGTGTTTAAAAAATTCACTATACTTCGTTAAGTATATTCCAAATAAACAGTAAGCTTCAGAAAATCAGGTTAATTATTTCATTCATATTCCTTTTTACAGGAAATAGAAACTGGTCACTCATGTAAAAGTCCCGCTTCAGAGACCAGAATTCATTTCACCATAAGATTGATTTTAGGTTAAACATATACCAATAACTTTTGTTATAAAGTTGACAAAGGTAATGTGGCTGTGAATGACAAAGCATAAAGCCTGTGTCATTTTATTTATAGTTTAGAAGAGTTTTAAATTAATGTGTAATTTTTATATTTGCGCTGCACCTTACTGTTAAAATAAAAGTGTAATACATGTCGACATTTAATATTATAATGCCCAAGCTCGGTGAAAGTGTTCAGGAAGCGACAATAATAAAATGGTTTAAGAAAGCTGGTGATACCATTGAAGAAGAAGAGACTTTACTCGAAATTGCTACGGATAAAGTCGATTCTGAAATCCCTTCCCCAGTTGACGGCGTTATTATTAAGATACTGTTCGAAGAAAATGCGCTCGTGCCTGTCGGTGAAGTGATTGCTGTTGTCAATACCAGCGGGGATGCTTCTGCGGTTGAAACAAAGCCTTCAGAGGTAAAACCGGAAAAGATCAAAGAACCCCAGGCAGGGCAAAATAAAAGTGACAATACGGCTAAAAGTGTTGCCAAAGAAAATCTTTCAGGTTCAGATCGATTTTATTCCCCATTAGTAAAAAGTATAGCCACATCGGAAGGCATTACACTGGCTGAACTCGATGCAATAACAGGCACAGGTCATAACGGAAGAGTAAAAAAACAGGATGTTTTTGATTACCTAAATACCCGTGGTACCAAACCGACTGCAAAAGTTGTTCCCACAGCTCAACCTGCAGAAACAAAAACGCTGGTTTCTGTCTCGGCAAGCGAGGGAGATGAGATCATTCAGATGGACCGGCTACGTAAGATGATTGCTGATAATATGGTGCTTTCGAAACAGATATCTCCACATGTCACGAATTTTATTGAGGCAGATGTTACCGGAATTGTGCTGTGGAGAAATAAAATCAAGGACACCTTTGAAAAAAGAGAAAAGCAAAAACTGACCTATATGCCTGTTTTTATAGAAGCCGCAGCCAAAGCTCTTAAAGATTATTCCGGCGTCAACTCCTCGGTTGATGGCGATAAAATAATTCTCCGTAAGCATGTAAACATCGGAATTGCTGTTGCGCTGCCTTCAGGAAATCTTATTGTTCCAGTTATCCGGGATGCTGATCAGAAATCGCTGCTGGGATTAACTGTCGATTTGAACGACCTGGCTGGCAAAGCCCGGAATAATAAACTCAATCCTGATGATATTCAGGGAGGAACATTCACCATCTCGAATTTTGGCACGTTTCGCAACATATCGGGAACTCCAATAATCAATCAGCCGCAGGTTGCGATTCTGGCTACCGGTACTATCGAAAAGAAACCAGCTGTATTGGAAACGCCCACAGGCGACGTCATAGCTATCCGACACAAAATGATTCTTGCACTTACCTACGATCATCGAATTGTCGACGGAGCCCTTGCAGGTGCATTTCTGAGAAGCATTGCAGATTATCTGGAGGATTTTGATACAAACAGAACTGTTTAATTAAACGCATGGATTAATGGCAATTACTGATATTCCGGTCGAAAGACGATATAATATTAAAAGAACCGATAAAGAGACGCTGAAAAAGTGGTTCCATCTTCTTATACTCGGCCGTATACTTGACGACCGTGCTCCAAACTATCTTAAACAGGCGATCGGCTGGTCGTATCATGCTCCATTTGCAGGTCATGATGGAATTCAGCTGGCAATAGGACAGGTATTCGACCGAAAAACCGATCATCTGTATCCCTATTATCGCGATCTGATGACGGCTGTTTCGGCAGGACTAACAGCATTGGAAATTATTTATAACGGTATATCGAAAGATGCGGATGTTGCAGGTGGCGGCAGGCATATGTCGAATCATTTTGCCAAACCTGAGTGGAATATACATAATGTATCGTCCAGTACGGGAAATCATGCCCAGCATGCCACCGGAACCGGAAGAGCCTTTAAAAAATATAATCATAAAGGTGTTGTCATTTGTTCGCAGGGCGAATCGTCCGTATCGGAAGGTTACGTTTATGAGGCCATCAACGGTGCTTCACATGAAAAACTGCCTGTAATTTTCGTAATCCAGGACAACGGTTATGGAATTTCAGTTCCGAAAGCCGATCAGACTGCCAACCGGAAAGTAGCTAACAATTTCATTGGTTTTAAAAATATTCGGATCATTCATTGCAATGGCAAGGATGTATTCGATTCGATGAACGCCATGACCGAAGCAAAAAAATGGGCCATAGAACATTCAAATCCTGTTATCGTGCAAGCTAACTGCATTCGTATACACTCACACTCAAATTCCGACAGACATGAATTGTATCGCGACGATTACGAACTTAACTATGTCAATGAATACGACCCTATAGCGAAATTCCGCCGGATGCTTCTGCGATACAATCGTTTCACCGAAGAAGAACTTGTACAAATAGAAAGCGAAGCCAAGGAAGAGGTCAAAGCGGCCCATAAAAAAGCCATAGCAGCTCCCGATCCTTCTCCCGATTCTATCTTCGACTTTGTTATCGGGCCCGAATACAAAGCTGAAAAATATCCTGATGGTACGCACTCTTACAACGGACCAAAAAAGAAATTTATCGAAGCGGTTAACGAAACACTTAAAGCGGAATTCAGACTGAATCCCGATACCTACATTTGGGGCCAGGATATTGCCAACAAGGAAAAAGGCGGCATATTCAATGTTACAAAAGGCATGCAACAGGAATTTGGTAAGGAACGGGTTTTCAACGCTCCGATTGCCGAGGATTTTATCGTAGGCACTGCCAATGGTATGTCGCGATTCGATAAAAAGATCCGTATTGTGGTCGAGGGCGCTGAATTTGCCGATTATTTCTGGCCTGCCATGGAACAATATGTAGAAACGAGCCATGAATACTGGCGATCAAAAGGTCAGTTTTCACCCAATATTACAGTACGACTTGCCTCGGGAGGTTATATAGGCGGAGGTTTATATCACTCACAAACCACTGAAGGAAGTTTAACAACCTTTCCGGGAACCCGTGTTGTGTACCCTTCGTTTGCCGATGATGCCGCAGGCTTATTACGCACTTCCATGCGATCCGAAGGGATGACTCTGTTCCTGGAACCTAAAGCACTCTATAATGCTCCTGTTGCTGCAACTCCGGTTCCGGACGATTTCGAGGTACCGTTCGGAAAAGCACGGATCCGGAGGGAAGGTACTGATTTATCAGTATTTACATATGGAAATACTACTCATATGTGCCTCGAAGCCGCTGAGATACTGGCAAAAGAAGATAATGCCGGTATTGAAGTTGTCGATCTCAGGTCTCTGCTTCCACTCGATAACGAAACAATTATTGCTTCAGTTAAAAAAACAGGCAAGGCGCTTGTGGTTCATGAAGACAAAGTATTTTCAGGTTTCGGAGGTGAAGTAGTAGCCACAATAACCGACAGAGCATTTGAATATCTCGACGGTCCTGTAAGAAGGGTGGGATCGGTATTTACGCCCGTCGGATTCAGTAAAATACTTGA
>CAYUAV010000324.1:0-5147 GCA_964442665.1 uncultured Bacteroidales bacterium | reverse complement strand
TTAAAGATTGTTCACTTAGTGATGACAAAAGAAAATTCTTTACCGAAGCCATTATAGTAAGCAGCCAGCAGTTGTTGAAAATAGTCAATGATGTTCTGGATATTTCAAAAATTGAAACAGGACAAATTGAGATAAATAATGAACCTACTGTTGTTAATGAAATAATAACGGACATTTATCAGTATTATAAACCATTTGCTGATAAAAGGAAGCTTACTCTCGAATATGATCTGTTTTTATCAAATAAAAGAGCAGTTTTTAATCTGGACAGGTTGAAATTGTATCAGATTTTAGATAACCTGCTTAGTAACAGTATCAAATTTACACAAACAGGGAAAATCCGTTTCGGCTATACACTCAATCACGGAAATCTTGAATTCTATGTTGAAGATACCGGGGTCGGGATTGATCCGGAATTACATGAAAAAGTATTCCTGAGATTTTTCAAAGAAGAATCAAAGATAAGTTACCAATACAGAGGTACCGGTCTGGGCCTTACCATTACAAAAGCCTATATTGAACAAATGGGCGGAACTATAAAGTTAGAATCAAAACCAAATAAAGGAAGCATATTTTCATTTATACTCCCCGTTGAACCTGTTTTCATGAAAGAAATTGAATCTGAAGGCGCAGTTAATCAGCAGGAAAAAATGTTCGATCGTCCGGTAACAATACTGATAGCCGAAGACGAAGAGATGAATTATCTGTACATGAAAACGGTTTTATCTCAGGAAAACATTACACTGTTACATGCTGCAGATGGTCAGATGGCAATCGATCTGTGCCACAAACATCCGGAGATCGATCTGATTCTGATGGATATTAAGATGCCGGTAATTAACGGTTATGAGGCTACCCGGAAAATCAGAGAGTTTCGACCCGATTTACCTATTATAGCCCAGACTGCTTATGTTATATCAGAAGATAAAAACAAGGCCCGGGAAGCCGGCTGCAACGATTATCTGATAAAACCCATTAATTTTAAAGTATTACAGGACAGGATCAGGAGATTGATTTTATAGTCAGCTACAATTAATTATTCAGTATTATCGATAGTATAGAAAGAGGAAAACTTCATAGTAGCGTTCAGGTTTTTGTATAAGAAACCTATTCTTCCGGAAACGCCCAACTTACGACAATAGTTCATTATAACGATTTACCCGGACTTCTCTATTTTACACTGATAAGAACCTTTCACAGAGTTATTATGAAATCGCTGATGAAAGAGTTAAAGAATAACGTACAGCATGAGTATCCTTCTGAAACACACTAAGCAAACTCTTGAAGCAATTCCAGCATCTCCCGGTCCAATAAATGTCCTCTGAAATTTTCATACGTTACATCGGCTCTTTTGCTGTTCAAAATTCCGAAGTCACCTTTCAGATTCCACATGGCATATCCCCATCCGACTTCCTTCCAAAGAGAAAGCATATCCCTCATCCAATTCAAAACCACCTGGTGCAGCGTCTTATTATAGCAGCCCCACTCTCCGACGTGTACCTGGACTCCCTTTCCCATGATTGGTTTCCAGTTATCGATAAGAAGTTCCCGGAGAACGGCTTTATCCCATATTTTTCCGTCGTCGGCTTTTAACGGCCAGGTGGGAATATCGAAAGTCTGGAATGGTTCCACAGGGACCCAGGTTGCGGTATAATGACTGACACTCATCGGATCGTATCCTCTGGTACCCTGAATTAAACCCAAATCGGCCAAACCATAAACCGGATTTCGGCCGACATCTTTTCCATCGGCAACAATCATGCGACCGGAATCTTTTTCCCGAATCCCCTGAACGATGGTTGTTACAACTTCAACATAACGCTTCTCATCCGACATGGCGGGAGGTTCATTAATCAGATCGAAACTGAGCCGGGTGTTAGGAATCCCTTTATACCGATCGGCGATATATTTCCAGTGAAATACCACTGCATCGAGAGCCTTTTGCATATTATCAGGCGTGTCATCAAACAAATCGAAAGGTTCAATATCCCTCCCATTAATACAATAACCCGGCACCCTGTGCATATTCAAATTAATATGAACGTTGTAATTCCTGCCGAATTCAATGACTTCATCAATATCCGTAAAAATATCTTCATCAATAGTAAACCAATCATCAATTGTCGACCAGTTCCAGTATGACATAGGAATACGGGCAAAATTAAATCCCCATTCCTTCATGATTTGAAAGTCTTCTTCGTTGAATCGTTTCCGGGGTCCCCTGCCACTGGCTTTTTCTGTCAGATTAAAACCCCTGTAACCGGCATACAAAGCATTTTCCGGAAGTAAAATCTCATCCAGTTTTACCTGGAATCCGGGTATAACAGCCATTCCTGCGGCTCCGGTCAGTTTAATGAATTCTCTTCGATTCATAAATTGATAACAAATAATTATTTATGTAAAATTATTTCTTCTCAATATATCAAAGTAATAAAATAATCCCAAGTACAATTATTACGTTGTCAATCTTTGTTTAGAATCAAATTCTTTATAATCTGAGAAATCTATCTTCACCTTGTATATATAAGGCTGCTCAATAGCTAATTTTTTCATCCGTAAAAAAATACTACTTTAGTGCCCTGAAAATCATTAAATTCTTTTATTATGGGTAAAGGCGATAAAAAAACCAGAAGAGGTAAAATCATTAAAGGATCCTATGGCGTAAGACGTAGAAAAAAAAGGCGACAAAAAACTCAAAGCATATCAAAACCAACAAAGAAAGAAGCTCCGAAAAAAGTTGTCGAGAAAAAAGTTGTTCCCGAGAAGGAAGAAGTAATAGTTGAAGAACCGGTTACCAAAACGGTAAAACCAAAAACCCAACCTAAGGAAGTTGTTGATGATAAAAAACAAGAGAAGCCAGATAAAGTTAAAGTAGATATTAAACCGGAAGAATCGAAGGAAACTGAGAAAGAAGAAAAGAAAGAGAAGACGAAGAGCAATGTTAAACCAAAGGCAAAAGTTATCAAAACCCAATCGGCGAAAAAGGTATCAGAAAAAAAATAGGATGATCTTCCCGTAAAGAAACTCTCGAAACTGCTGCCCGATGAGGACAGCATTTTTTTTATCAATTGAATTTCAAGAGGGATTAACACTGAAGTTTGTGCGTATGACTGAAATTCGAAATATTGCCATTATCGCACATGTCGATCATGGTAAAACTACCCTGGTCGACCGGATTCTATACCACTGTAAACTATTTCGCGAAAACCAGCAAATCAGCGAACTTATTCTCGATAATAATGATCTCGAACGTGAAAGAGGTATCACAATTCTTTCCAAAAACGTATCCGTTGTTTACAAAGGAATAAAAATCAATATTATAGATACACCGGGTCATGCCGATTTTGGCGGCGAAGTAGAAAGGGTACTAAACATGGCCGATGGTGCTATTCTTCTGGTCGATGCTTTTGAGGGGCCCATGCCCCAGACACGTTTTGTTTTAAGTAAAGCTCTTAATCTGGGTTTAAAGCCTATTGTTGTGATCAATAAAGTTGATAAGGAAAATTGCAAACCCGACGAGGTTCATGAAGCTGTATTTGACCTTATGTACCATCTTGATGCTACGGAAGAACAACTCAATTTTCCCACAATTTATGGTTCATCGAAACAGGGATGGATGTCTTCTGACTGGAGGATTCCATCAATGGATATTTCATACCTTCTTGATACCCTTGTCAACGAAATACCTCCTCCGCTAAAGTCGGAGGGGACTTTACAACTAAAGATCACTTCGCTTGAATACTCATCCTATATTGGAAGGGTCGCCGTGGGACGTGTCTCAAGAGGTATTATAACATCAGGACAATCCATTTCGCTAGTTAAACGCAATAAAACTATAACCAAAGGAAAAATTAAAGAATTATTCCTCTTCGAAGGCTTGTCAAAGCGTAAAGTTAATGAAGTTGAATGCGGAGATATATGTGCAATTGCGGGTCTGGAAGGTTTCGATATAAGTGATACAATAGCTGACTATGAAAATCCTGAAGGTCTTCCTCCCATTCCTATTGACGAACCCATTATGAGCATGCTTTTCACCATTAACGATTCTCCATTCTACGGTAGAGATGGCAAATATGTCACTTCCAGGCATCTACGCGACAGACTATACTCTGAAACCGAAAAAAATCTCGCTCTCAAGGTTCAGGATACAAATACGTCTGATGCTTATCTGGTGTTTGGCAGGGGAATTCTTCATCTGGCCATACTTGTAGAAACTATGCGTCGTGAAGGATTCGAATTTCAATTGGGAAAGCCTCATATTATTATCAAAATAATTGATGGGAAGAAATGCGAACCTGTTGAGGTACTGACCATTGAAATACCTAAAGAAACTTCGGGGAAAATAATTAAATTTGTTACTCAGCGTAAGGGCGAATTACACGTAATGGTTCCAAAACACGATCTGCTCCATATGGAATTCGATATACCGGCTCGCGGACTTATAGGTTTCCGAACCCAGGTAATGAACCTTTCAGCCGGTGAAGCTATTATTGCAAGCCGATTCAAAGGATACGAACCCTGGAAAGGTGAAATAAAAGAACGGATTAATGGCACCCTTGTTGCCATGAAAACCGGAAATGCTATTCCTTATGCTATCAACAAATTACAGGATCGCGGTAAATTTTTTGTACAACAAGGTAATCCGATATATGCCGGGCAAATTGTAGGAGAAAATTCCCGGTCGGGTGATATTATTGTCAACCTCACCAAAACAAAAAAATTGACTAATATACGGGCATCGGGAACAGATGAAAAAATGCACATCGCACCTCCTGTTATCTTTTCGCTCGAAGAAGCTATGGAATACATTCAGGACGATGAATATGTTGAAGTAACTCCAAAGAGTATCAGACTAAGAAAGATATTATTACAGGAGCTTGAGCGAAAACGAGCTCCTGACAACCTTTAGAATCTGAAACTTTTCTTTCATCAGATGTAGCTATTTATTATACCTTATAATTAGCTGAAAACTGTTTAAAGGAAAATTAATGCAATTCCTATATGTAATTCTGGATTCTATCAAAAATTCCGTTATCAGTAAAGCTTATTTTAAGGTAATACTTTATTTTTACTTAACGAGAAGTTGTGCACGAATCCTAAATACTGACTTCATGAAAAAACCCATTCGATATGCTCTGTTAGCATGT
>CAYUAV010000323.1:0-5158 GCA_964442665.1 uncultured Bacteroidales bacterium | reverse complement strand
TTCGGATACATACTGATTTTTGTAAATCCCGGGAGTGTATTGATCTCATTCAGCACCAGATCACCGTTTTGTTTCAGAAACATATCGACACGGGCCATTCCCGAACAGGATAATGTACGGTATGCTTTCTTGGCGAGTTCCTGCACCTTTTTAGCCACATCATCGGGAAGTTTCGCCGGCATATCGAGTTGGGCCCCTTCGGCATCGATATACTTGGCTTCATAGGAATAAAAGACATGCCGTGGAATAATTTCACCCGGAACCGATGCAATCAGCTCTTCATTACCCAGAATCGAACATTCGATTTCTCTTCCTTTAATCGCTTCTTCAATCAAAACACGCCTGTCGAACCGCAGTGCTTTGTCAACAGCATCCTTCAGTTCTTCCCTGTTACCGGCCTTATACACACCTACGGATGAACCGGAACAGGCCGGCTTCACAAAAACGGGATACCCAAACCGCGATTCAGCATTTCCGATTGTTGTATCGATATTCTGATCCGCTTTAGCCAGCTCATAGTCTGCCACTGAGACTCCCGCTCTGATAAGCAGTTCTTTAGCGATCAGTTTGTCCATGCCGATTGCCGAACCAAGCACATCGGCTCCCACGCAGGGAAGATTCAGCATTGTCATATAACCCTGTAAGGCTCCGTCTTCACCAAAGGTGCCATGAATTATCGGAAATACAACATCAAGGGAAGCTAATTCCCTACAGTCAATAAGACGTATCAGAATATTGGAATTTTTCTTTGGTATCAGGGCGATTTGTTGATCGGGGCGAACATTCAGGCTTATTTTTGAAGGATCATCGGCATGGTTCAGATAGTTAGCTCCATCGGCCAGGTACCAGTTTCCCTGCTTATCCAAAGCAATAAGAAAAAGGTTATATTTCTGCCTGTTTACCATATTGGCAATCGATTTTGCCGACTGTAGCGAAACTTCATGTTCGCCTGACCTGCCGCCGAAAATTAATCCAAGATTAAGCTTCATGAATAGTATTTTGAAAATTCAATGCAAATTAAAGAAAAAACCGGGTGCTCTTTGGGAACAGCAAAGAATTATATAAACATTCCGGTCTGTAATTTTAAAATATTCTTATAACAATAAACCTTAAACCTGATAAATTAACAGGAAACCTTATTTTTGTTTTTATATAATATCAATACCGGTAAACGGTAAGCCAAAAATTACTATGAAATACAGGTTATTGCTTTTACTTACGGTGAGTATTATTTCGGTGATCAAGTTAAATGGTAATGATAAGCCCAATATAATCTTTATTCTCAGCGATGACCACCGATATGATTTTATGGGTTTTACCGGTAAAGTGCCCTGGCTTAAAACACCATCGATGGATAAGCTTGCCGAACAGGGGATTCATTTCATCAATGCCTTTGTTACGACATCGCTCTGTTCGCCCAGCCGTGCTTCCATATTAACCGGTCTGTATTCACATTCTCACGCTATTGTCGATAATCAGGCCCCCATGCCGGAAGGCCTTATCTTCTTTCCGCAATACCTGCAGGAAACCGGATACGAAACAGCTTTCTTTGGCAAATGGCATATGGGCGATCAGGGTGATTCTCCCCAGCCGGGATTCGACCACTGGGAAAGTTTTGAAGGACAGGGCGAATATTATAATCCGACTCTTAACATCAACGGGCAACATTATACCTATACTGATTCAACCTATATTACCGATTTGTTAACTGAACATGCTATTGAATGGATGCATAAAAGAACAGGTGATAAACCGTTTTTCATATACCTGTCTCATAAAGCCGTTCACGCCATGTTTATGCCTGCAAAGCGCCATGCTTTTATGTATAATGACGAACCGATCATCTACCCTCCCTCATGGAATACATCGGTTGGTAATCCTAAAGGTAAAAATCCGGAAAGCATACCGTTTCAGAGCGATGACTACTATGACCCTGACCGCATTCCAGATTGGGTAAGGAATCAGCGCGAAAGCTGGCATGGAGTCGACTATATGTATCACGGACAAATGGAATTCGAAGAATTTTTCCGCCGATATTGTGAAACACTTCTGGGTGTTGATGAAAGCATTGGTTCGATTCTGACCTTCCTGGAAGAGAATAACCTGATAAATAATTCTGTTGTAATTTATATGGGCGATAATGGTTTTTCTTTTGGTGAGCACGGACTTATCGATAAAAGGCACTTTTATGAAGAATCGGCAAAAGTTCCCTTGCTGGTTTGGGGACCGGAATATTTTAAAGGAAACCGGCAGGTTACGGAAATGGTGCAAAATATCGATATAGCGCCTACCATACTTTCTATGGCAGGAATTGAAGTTCCCGGTTATATGCCCGGGTTATCTTTTACACCCCTGTTACAGGGAGAGGCTGTAACATGGCGCAATAAGATATTTTATGAGTATTACTGGGAATACGATTTTCCGCAAACTCCTACCATGCACGGCGTACGCACCGACCGTTATAAGTATATCCGTTATCATGGTATATGGGACACCGACGAATTTTACGACCTGCAGGAAGATCCTTACGAAATGCACAATCTTATTGCCTCACCTGAACACCAGGATATTATTAAACAACTGGCAAATGACCTGTACGACTGGCTGGAAGAAACCGATGGCATGCAAATTCCCCTGAAAAGAACGGTCAGGTATCGTTATGGCGATCACAGGAATGTGAATACTTATTAAACAGGAAGTAGATGTACAATCTGAGTTTCACGGTTTTGTAATTTTGAATTAACTTCTTACTGATAAGATAGTATAGTTACCATCGGTCGCCGATTCGCATTGTATGTTTATCTCTTTGCCCGTTTCAAAAAATACAGTTTAAAATTAAGTTTTCCGCCAAACAGCGAGGCAACCTTGCTGACTCGTAATCATAATTCAACTTTACGTCAAATTTTCATAATTTTAATCGGACTAAAAGCTTTAAAAAATGACTGCTTCAATAATCGGATCAACCAAACTACTACCTCCCCTGGCAGCCGTCAACCTTGCGTGGGCTATGACAGGTAACTTCGCCAATGATGAAGAATCGAAACAGAACAGTAGTCATGCCCTGGTTACCATGAATGAAATAAAAGAGAATGCTGAAAAAGAACCTTCGGGAAAAGAAGCGGAATATATCAGGTATGCAATAGCAGCTATCGAAGCCAATTTACGTAGTATTGAAACCGTTTATAAAGGCCGAAAACTCAATTTCGATGAAAATGAAAAATTGCGAAGCACTTACCTGGAATCGATCAAGGAAAGCTTGGAGTTTGGCCGAAAAGCAAAAGATTTTTTGAAATCGTTGCCTATGATGACAATAGGTGCCGCAGGCGGAGTAACGCTTGCCGATGTCCTTAATTTGCCAGATGTCGCATTCTGGGCTTTAGGGCTGGCTCTTACCGGTGCCGGTTATTTCCTGAATCTTCTGATCGTTCATCGTACCCGCAGGTATAAACAAAAGCAATATTTAATACAGGATTACGAAAGGAACCTTTACTATATCCAATATGTCGACCGTATTTCAGTTTTACTTAATTCATTGTATGAAGAAACAGACCGGGCACATAAAAAAGTTTTTGGGCAGGAATATCCTGTCGAAGCCCGGAAAACACAGCAGGAATTAATCGAAAATTTACTTTTGGGTATCCGACCTACTTACTGTCCCTTTGTGCATAAACATATGAAGAAAAAACTAATAACCCCCGATCTCTGGGCAATATGCGAAAGCGGCAACCCACTGGCAACAACTTTATGTTCCTATTGGAATAAGTAAAAATATCCGGTATTTAATCCTCATTTTTAATCCGCTAAATAAAAAGCACTTAAAATATTTTCAGATCTCAAGAAGTTAACGAAAAAGCCCCGCTATTACGGCGAGGCTCAATTTCAGATAAATTTCTTTGATAAATTCCTATTTATAGGACATAGGAAACAGATAAAAAGTTGCACCTGATCTTAAAATTTATAGTAGTAATCGTCAATAATTACTTTTACCATACCTTTAATTTCAAACGACTTACCGTTTGGATATACTCCTTTTGCCACATAAGTATAAAAGCCTCCCGGAGCAAGACTTCCGCCAAAGTAACCGTTCCAGCCCTGTTTGATATTATCGGTTTCGAAGACTTTAGTACCGTTCGCTGTATAAATGGTCAGATTATATTCCCTGGCTCCGCGATTTACCGGAAAGAATATAAAAGCCTCCATCCCGGCCTTTTCATAAAATCCGTTGTTACTTCGATCGAACGGATTGGGTTTGAAGTTCTGCGGAAACGATAATTCATAATCCTGATCGAGGAACTTGTTCATTAACACTGCAGTGTCGCGGCAACCGTTGGAAGCTTTTGCAATAAGTTTTACTTTATATACACCAAAATCATCGTAAACATGACTTGGCTGTTGAACCTCTGATTGCTTATTATCTCCAAAATCCCAACTATAACTAACTGCTCCTTCCGATTCATTTTTGAAGACGATCTTATGTTCATGAATTAACGAATTGTCTTTATCAATTTCAAGTGAAGCTAGAGGTTTCTTTAACACCTCTATATCCTGATAATAAACAGCTTCGCGACCCTTATTATCCTTTATCTTTAACGCTGCCCGATATAATCCTGGATTCCGATACGTATATTCCGGATCTTGTTTTTCCGAATAATCTCCATTCCCAAAATCCCAGTACCATTGATCAGCCAATACCGATTTATCAGAAAACCGGACATGAAATGGTGCACAACCTCTTGATGATTCGACTTCGAATCTGGCCATGAGCATGGCTTCATGCGATTCTTCAGTGCTTTTTTCCTTCTGTACAACCAACTTACCGGTTTTTGTATCCGATTGGAGTGGAAGTTCGGTAATGTTCTTTTGTGAATTGATACTTGCCTTATTATTTAGCAAAGTTTTTTCCGTATCAGGTTTTTGCAGTAGTAAAATACATGAGGTTACACCGCCAATGAAAGCTATTGTATACAGAAAATTCACTTTCCTGAGATTCAGACTGAAAAAATCAGACATCCATAGCCGGAATTTCAATTTTCTTAAAACACTGGCCGAAGGATTCAGCTTTTGCTGTTCCGATAATTTACGAAACAGATTTTCGAGTTCCTGTGAATGTTGATCCATTATATCCAGTTAAGTTTTTTCATTTCTTTTAAAATCCAGT
>CAYUAV010000322.1:0-5159 GCA_964442665.1 uncultured Bacteroidales bacterium | reverse complement strand
TAATAGGTATCATTATTAAAACACTTAAGAAATTTAAAGAAAGTGATGGAAGGTCCTCTGAATTATTACCTTTATATAAGAGCAGTGAAGATGAGGGATATGCCAAAAAACTTCTTCGTAAAGTTATTCTGAACCATAAAGATTATCAGATTCTGATTGAAAAATACAGTAAAAACTGGGATTTTGACCGGATCGCTTTTCTTGATATACTTCTTATGCAAATGGCTATTGCCGAAGGAATAGAATTCAGTTCAATACCGGTAAAAGTTACACTGAATGAATATCTTGAACTGGCTAAATATTACAGTACGACAAAAAGCAATATTTTTATAAATGGAATTCTTGATAAAATTTTTGCCTATCTGAAAGAGCAAAATCAAATAAAAAAACAAGGACGAGGACTTATAGGCGAAATATAACCTTGCCATTCACAAAGTTTTATCCTTACTTTGCAGCTTAAATTTAAATTCGTAAAAATAACTAACAATGAGCAGTTTAATAAACTTCATTTTAATGCCTCAAACACAGGGAGGCCAATCAAATCAGATGTCTTTTTTCATAATGATGGCTCTGATGATCGTAGTATTCTATTTTTTTATGATCCGTCCTAATGTAAGAAAACAGAAAGAATTACGAAATTTCAGAGAAGCACTTAAAAAAGGAGATAAAGTAATAACTACAGGTGGCATTTATGGCAAGATTAATAACATTTCGGAAAACATAGCAACAATTGATGTAGGAAACAATGTTATCATTAAAGTTGATAAAAATGCCATTCTGAAAGATAATACCGATTTACAGACACAACAGAAGTAATGCATTAATCAGGAGTTTAAGGTATATTTGTACTATTTTAAACTCCTTATTGCTTTGACTTCAACGGGAAACAAACTATCCATACTAAATTCTCTTAAGAGCGGTTTTGAAAAACTCCGAAAAATTCTCCGACAGATCCGTCAGAAACATCTGGCGTTTCTTTTTTTTATTGCACTATCCAGTATCGCATGGTTTCTGCGCGCTCTAAGCGATGAATACATAGCTACAATTGAATATCCTGTAAGGTATATTAACCTCCCTCCAAATCGTATTCTCTCACAACCACCCCCCGATAAGCTTACTCTGCAGGTCCAGGCCGACGGTTACACCATACTGAGCAGTCGCATTAAGTATAAACGACCTTTAAGCTATAATGTAAATGCATTTGCCCTGTATTCACTTTCCAAAGATTCGACCTCGGTATATACGTTAACCTGGTATGCCAAGGACCGACTTTCCACAGAGCTCAACCTCTCTAATAAGAACATACAGATTCTGGACATCGATCCTGATACGCTTATTTTCAATTTTACTCGAGTCAAAAAGAAAAAAGTGCCTGTTATTGTGCAATTGAATGAGACACCCGACTTATTTGAAAAACAGTATATGTTAAACGGCAACTCCTATTCCGAACCAGATTCGGTGGAAGTGACAGGTCCGTCCTATATCATTGATACATTGAAAAACATCTATACACAATCAGTGACATTCCGAAATCTTTCTGATACAAGTATGAAGAAAGTCCCACTGGAAAAAATCAATAAGATAACCTGCCCGGTCAAGAAGGTAAAAGTTATTGTACCGGTAGATGAATTTACCGAATCGGATTTTACCATACCTATAGTACCGGTCAACGTGCCCGATTCACTCACAATAAAGACTTTCCCCAAAGAGGTCCGTATTAAATACATTGTTACTCTATCGCATTTCAATAAAGTTGACAGGAATAAGTTTCATGCCTATGTCGATCTTAAATCGGTAAATCCCGGCATAACTTCCGAAGCAGCAAAACTTCATATCGAGTTGGATAGTATTCCTCCCTCTGTTCATAACCTGAGCATATCGCCACATTACGTTGAATTTTTAATAGAAAAAAAGAATGTTGAAACTGGGAGTAACAGGGGGAATAGGTAGCGGAAAATCCATAACCTGCAGAATATTCTCTACTCTTGGAGTTCCGGTTTATAATGCCGATGAAAAGGCAAAATTACTGGTAAACACCGATGAGGATATCAGGAATACTATAATCCGTGAATTTGGAAGCGAATCGTTTACAAATTCGACGTATAACAGACAATTTATAGCCTCTGTAGTATTTAAGGATAAGAAAAAATTACAACTGCTCAACCGGATAATTCATCCGGCTGTTGAAAAAGATTTTAAGAACTGGTATCGAAAGCAGGATTACTATTATATCATACATGAAGCTGCAATACTCTTCGAAAGCGGAACGGATAAATTCATGGATTATACATTGTTGATTGATGCCCCGGAGAACTATCGTATCGATCGCGTTACCAAAAGAGATAAAACCACGCAGAAAGAAGTTGCATTAAGACTTAAGAATCAGTGGCCTGCCGATAAAATCAGTAAAATGGCCGATTGGGTTATAGTAAACGACGGGAAAACTTTAATTTTACCTCAAATTCTTAAAATTCATCATTACCTGATACAATTAGAAAAATCGTATGGCTAAATACGGAAAATGGGTTGGAGCCGGATTAGGATGGGCCTTCGGTGGTCCTATAGGTGCTGTAATAGGATTAGGCTTAGGCTGGATGTTCGATGCTGCACAGGACAGTGAAATCAGTCAGAGTTATAAGAAAACCACAAGAGGCGATTTCGCAGTAAGTTTCCTGGTACTTATTGCTGCAATAATGAAGGCCGACGGTAAAGTAATGCAATCAGAACTTAATTATGTCAAGACTTTTTTCATCCAAAAATTCGGAGAATCCCAGGCAATGGAAGCACTACGCATGTTACGCGATCTGTTGAAACAAACTATTCCTCTCGAGGATATATCATACCAGATACGGGACCGGCTCGACTATCATTCGCGGCTTGAATTGATCCACCTGTTATATGGTGTTGCACAGGCAGACGGATCACTCCACCCATCAGAACTTGAGCTTATAAACCGAATTGCAGGATATCTGGAAATCAGCGTGTCCGACCAGCAATCGCTGAAGAACATGTTCGTAGCCGATACCGATAAAGCTTATAAAATTATTGGAGTAAACAAAAGTGCTTCTATTGAAGAAATTAAAAAAGCATACCGTAAACTGGCTACAGAGTATCATCCCGATAAGGTCAGTTATCTGGGAGAAGATTTCAGAAAAGATGCCGAGGAGAAATTTCAGAAAATAAATATGGCTTACGAAACTATAAAAAAGGAAAAAGGTTTTAAGTAATAGACCGGCATATGTTCATTTATTAAAAAAACTTTGTAATTTGTTAGCTTGTGATTTTATTCTATAATTCATAATATTAATTTTGTGGGTTAATAAACGACCAGTATCCCAATGAAACTTAAAGACATACTCTCGATATCAGGCAAAGGAGGGCTTTACAAATTTATCTCCCAGGCACGGAATGGTATTATCGTCGAATCGATTGCAGACGGTAAACGTATGGCAGTTCACTCAAGTGCTAAAGTTAGTGCACTTGAAGATATAGCTATTTTTACTGCGACAGAAGAAGTGCCGTTGGGTGATATTTTCAAAAAAATATTCGAAAAGGAAAATGGTAAACAAACCATCGATTATAAATCCTCTCCCGATGAGCTCAAAGCATTTATGGAATCAATTCTTCCCGAATATGATAAAGAGCGGGTATATGTTTCGGATATGAAAAAACTGGTCATGTGGTATAATATCCTTATCAGCCACGACCTCCTTAAACCTGATGAAGAAGAGGATAAAAAAGAAGATAATTCAGATGATAAAGATTCGAAAGAAAAGTCAATAATTAAAGAGAAGACCACTGCTAAAAAGCAGAGTAAACCGCAACCGGTAAAAAATATAAAAACAAGTACCACCGCTAAAAACGTTTCGAGAATAACCAAACCAAAAACCGGTAAAGCAGATTAAATTTTATTTTGCCTGCGTTACAACAATCCCCCTTATATATAGCTGAGTAATACTGCCATCTGTATTTGAATATACCGTGATTGTTTTGCTGAATTGTCCTTCGGCTTCTGCATCGAAAGTCACTAAAATTTTCCCCTCCTGCCCCGATGTTATCGGTTGTTTCGGGAAATCGGCAACAGTACAGCCACACGAAGTTTTTACATCGTTAATTACTATAGGTAAAAGTCCGGGATTTTTAAAAATAAATTCAGCTGTAACCGGTTCTTTGTATACAATTTCACCAAAATCGATCGATGTTACCTGCCATTCGATACTGGCCTTCGGGGATGCCAAAACTACCGATGAGATAATAATTCCGGTAAGTATACTTATATTTCTGAACACCCTTTTTATCATAGCTTTTTTATTCATAATACGAAATTACAATAATCATAGATTCAAGAACAATGCTAAAGAATAAAAAAATTAACGATAAACAAACCGAAAAAAGACATGAAATAAATCCATTAGTATTTTATACCCATATTTTTTTAAATGTAATTAATCATGTAATACTATCTTTGCCTGCCAAAACCTGTTAGATAATTATTTTACACGAGATATTTCTCAGACATGGTTCGTAATAATATCGTAAGTATTTCAGGAAAGCAGGGGCCTTTTATAAATGTCAAAAATGCTTTAGCTGCTCTCGATCTTTCTCCATTCAAAGGAAAACGGATTATGGTAAAACCCAATATAGGCCGGGCAGCCACCTATGGCCGGGGTTATAACACACATCCGCAGGCCATTGCCGGTGTTGTTGAAACTGCTATCGAAGCCGGAGCCTCAAAAGTTGTAATTGCAGAAAGTCCGCTCGTTGGAATTGATACCATGGAAGCCTTTCAAAAAGGTGGTGTAACTGAAGTCGCATCGAGGTATAATATTGATCTCATCGATCTCGATGCCTTTAAACCAGTTACAAAAGAAATAAAAAATGGTCGGGTACTTGAAAGTACAAAGGTTTGCTCACCCGTTTATGAATACGACATAATTATTTCCGTACCGGTTTCGAAAACCCATATGCATACGGGTGTAACTTTAGGAATTAAAAATATGAAGGGTTGTCTTTACAGGCATGAAAAAGTGCGTTATCATCAATTGGAATATCGCGATAAAAATTACCCTGAAAAAACCCTCGATTCGGCAATTTCCGACCTGGCTACCCTGCTGCTTCCCGACCTTACGGTCATAGACGGATATATTGGCATGGAGGGT
>CAYUAV010000321.1:256-5160 GCA_964442665.1 uncultured Bacteroidales bacterium | reverse complement strand
TGTAGGTAATCCTATATACCCAAGGCCCATGACACAAATTTTTTCCTGCATATTGCTATTTTTATGTAAAACACTATCAAATTAAGAATAAAAAATACAATTGAACACGCATCGTTGATTATTTGCCGCTTCTCCCTCTTGAGAGGGAGAAAGAGAGAGTGTGTCATTCATTCTATAAAACCCATCATCAATATAAATACTCATGAAAGTATGTGTTCAGCTATACGAAAGAATCAGATCCATCGATTCCTTAATATGATCGCGTGATGAAGCTCCGAACAATATGGATTCGATCTTTTTCTGTTTACACACATATTCAAATGCTTCTGCCGGCCGGATAGCTCCCGCTGCGAGGACCTGCATGGCTATAGGCCGGAACTCTCTCTTGGCAATAGTTTTTTCGTATACTTCGATCCCCCCTGACATCCTGAATCCTATCTTATTGACCGAGCTGCACACGATCGGATTCTTAATACCGACTTCATCCAGCACATCAAGCAGGAAGGGAAGGTTCATCGTAATGTAGCCGGGTTCGGCATTATATTTTTTAATAATATACTCATGGTATGCTTTAAATACCTCCTTCATTCCCAATCCCAGGATCAGATCAACAAGCACATTCTGAATGAATATCACGGGAGTATCAATGCCTTTGAACATTTTCATTTCGGCATCGATCAGCAATTCGCCCATGGCCAGGAAATCTTTTTTTGCATAGGCAATACCACCTTTTGCAAAGGTGGCAAAGATATTTCCCGGAAGGTATTCTTTCAATGCCCCAATAATACCGAGCTCGGTTACTGCATTGGCATACTTATGGGCATAGGGCATACAGGGATATATCTTGAAATCCTTGTACCTGTCAGGGTTCTTCCGTATATGATCGCAAATACCTGAGATCCTGTCGTGCGTGGTACACATAAATGTTTTTATACCGAGATCAATGGCAGTATCCAGTACCTTTATGATCGCTTCGTTGGTCCTGAATTTCACCGATTGCGCTCTTGCCTTTTCATCGGACAGATGATTGACGGCAAAGAACTGATTATCTCCGAACAGTATTCTTTCCATAACCTTCTTTAATTTTTTGATTTGCTTTTCATCAGTTCTATAACCCGGTCGGTATTCAGAGCCGTGGCAAACGAATTCCGGTTATCGAGGGTATTATTCTTTATGCACCGGGCAAAATAATCAACTTGTGCCGAATATTCCTCACCCCTGAGATAGAATGCTACTTCTTCGGTCAGATCGGTGATGTATCGCATATTCCATCCTTTTTCCAGGTTCAATTCCTTATTCCCATTCTTGCAATAGATCTTCATTTCCTGGGCGTCGGAGATAATTTTTCCTTCCGTACCCAGGACCGTGATCTGGGTTGACATTTTCCGATAGGTTTCATCGCTCCAGTTAACGCTCAGCATTCCGCTCAGACCGTTCTTCAGGTAAAGGCCGCTGTATACGGCATCTTCGACCCGCTTTGAATATATCTTTTTTAGCATGACACCCTCCACATCCCTGATGTCGTCCAGAATATATTCGATCAGGTTCAGAACATGCGAAGCATAATCGAACAGGCAACCACCACCTTCGGCGCTGTCCGATCGCCATGTACTTTCTTTCGATTTTACGACTACCGGACCGTATGCCTCTCCCAAAAAATGGTACACTTCTCCGATAACCTTCTTTTCGATAAGTTTTTTGAAAAAATTGAAGGTGCCCAGAAAACGGTTATGATAACCTACCTGGTTGACAAGCTTTTTTTCCTTTGCCAGTTCCGCCATTTTATCTCCCTGTTCCACAGTAAGACTAAAGGGTTTTTCACAGAACACATGGATATTCCTTTCGAGGGCATAGATCACCATATCGGAATGAAACCGGGTAGGAGTGGACACAAAGAGCGCATCCAGGTTCGATTCATCGATCATTTTTTTATAATCGGTATAGATGGTGTAATCGCCATACTTTTTCATGGCTTCCAGTATCAGAGAGGATGTATCGCAAACGGATACCAGATCCAGATCGGGATGTGCATTGATGATGGCAGCATGGGAAAGTCCCATTTTCCCTAGTCCTATTATTCCTGTACGTATCATTTTAATTGTAATTCCATTATTGTAATTTAATCTTTCTTTTATAAAATAGCTGAAAGGGCAAATAAATTACCTGTTCATTATGGCGGCCTGTCTTAAAAGAGTTTTTGATATATAAGAAGGCTTCGACTTCGCTCAGCCTGACATTTGATAATCAGATAATTGTCACACTGAGCGTAGTCGAAGTGTTGATCATTGGTGCTCTTTTGAGACAGCCCCTAAATGCCAGTGCCCCCTTATGGGGCAAAAATATTCCGTAAAAATGTTCAAAACAGAATTATATAACTAATTTATTGATTAATAACTTTTTAATAAGCATATAGGTTTCTTTACCTTTTTCCAGCAATTCCTGGTCAGCCTCTTTCTTCTCCATACTTTCAAGGTATTCTAATGCAAACTGACCGGAAAGGTTAGGTTCATGGATCATCATACCGTGATCGATCAGGTACCGGTCGACATCCAGTAACTCATCCTGGTACACCGAAATCGTTGGTATTCCCAGTACGGCGAGTTCCCGGGTCATGGTACCTCCGGCACCGATAAATAACTTGCAGTTCCCTGCAATCTCTTCCAGGCTTAACGGTTTGGTTTGAACTACGACACCTTCAAATGTATCGCTCTCATAGTGCTTTGCCTGTTCATTTCCGCGGGGAAGGAGTACTACTTTCACTTTATCCTTTAGAAAGAGCAGCAGATCGTCGAGGAAATTTCGTGATCCCTTATAGTATTGTGCTATCCAGGGCTCCGGTCTGATATACACGATCTTCTCCGGTGCATCTGATTTTTTAATCTCGGCATTCCAAAGGTATATACCTTCTTTTACTCCCGGATACTGAGTGATCTTGGAATCCCTGGCCCATTGCCTGTGAACTTTCTTCCGGTCGAGGAACTCCGGGATCAATATTTTTCTGGCAAACACGAAAGACGGGATATTTCCCATGGCATGTTCATTATCGTTCATATAAATTGAAGGAATACCCAGGAACCAGGCGGCAACCGGGCTATGAAACGAACTCTGCGAAATAGCCATATCGGGTTTATTCTTGCTTAAATGCCTTATTAACTGCCAAACCCGGATCGGATATCCGAATAGTTTGCTAAACAGCTTACCCCCGTAATGTTTTCCTACTACTGCATAGTTGAATCCGTGCAATTCAAGTAAATCGATGGTATTGGCAAGGGGACGGCAGGTGATGATGATCTCGTGTTCCTTTGAAAGATCGCGGATCATGGCTGCAAACATATTGATATGGGGTGAATTGGAAAGATCGAACCAGATTTTCATTAGTCAGTAACTTTAAGTTTATTCAGCTTATTGAACATATCATCAGGTCAATTTTACTGGATCAAAAATAATGATGTTATCCTATAATCTGAAGCCGGATACGTCCCTATTTGATTAAAGCAAGGATTACTTATTTGGTTTGCACGAAATATTATATCAATGCCCGATTATAGGGCGGATACAACTGGTTTTTATCTGACGAGGCGCTTACAAAGAATTAATATGATCATCAACTGTTTAAGACTTTTCATAAGAACAATAAGTAAACAATTCTGATTCAAATATATGTTTCTCGCTGATTTCCGCTGATTATGCCGATGATTTCCGCAAATAACAGAAAATGTTTATTGAAATCTCAGAATCCATTGATATACCATTAAGTGCATTGTTTCATATCCGCGGTTTGTCTGCGAATGAATCTGTGAAAATCTGCGAGATAATTAAAATAGGTTTATTAGTATATACCTTCCACAAAATAGAAAATATAAGTAGCTATAAATAAGTATACAATACGGATTCAATTGACTGTTTCTCGTTGATTTCCGCTGATTATGCCGCTGATTTCCGCAAATAACAGAAAATGTTTATTGAAACCTCAGAATTCATTGATATACCATAATTCGAAGCAAGAAACGGCTATATTTGATAAAGTACCGGAATCATTGGTTGGTTGGCTGTATTTTTGCTATTAAATTATTCCGGACAAAACAAGGCAATATGTATTTTTCTTTCAAAAATCTTGCGACCGGTTTTGCCGCTACCAGGAAACCGAGTAACAAAAAAAACCAACGAATTGATAATTTATCGGTCAGTACATGAAGTAAGAAGGGACGATATTCAACAAATTTCCAGGAATTGATGTTTAGTATTCATTATAGTCAGACCAATAAAATTCTCGGATCATTAATTTTTGTTTGATAATATTTATCTTAAATGGTAACTTGTAGCTCAAAGAATAAGAATTATGAATTCACCAAATAATCATCTTAAGAAAGCAGCCTTTTGTGTGCCCATTTTCTTAATAGCTTTTTTCATTGTAATGAGCTGTCACAGGCCATCCGGAGAAATTCCGAACAGAGACTGGGAAGGAAAGGTCATGACAGTAAACGGGCTCATTCCGGCAGATTCGATGGGTATCACTCTTCCGCATGAACATTTATTGATTGTGCATTCTAAAACTGAAAGGGACCTGACAGATGTGACAACCGCAATATCTGAATTGCAATATTATGCTGATGCAGGTGGTAAAACTATAGCTGAGGCTACCAATATCGGGATCGGGAGAAATCCGGAAGGTTTGAAACGAATATCCAGGGCCACCGGTATCAATGTTATAATGGGCACTGGTTTTTACAAGGACAAGTGGGTACCCGATTCCATCAAAGAGAAATCAGTCGATCAATTGACCGATATTATAATAAATGATATTATAAAGGGAATAAATGGCATTCATGCGGGTTTTATAGGTGAAATAGGGCTCAGTTGGCCTATGACAAAATTTGAAAAAAAAGTATTAAGAGCCACTGCCC
>CAYUAV010000321.1:0-246 GCA_964442665.1 uncultured Bacteroidales bacterium | reverse complement strand
TAAAGACAGATATCGCGCAATGCTTATTTTAAAAATGGCAGGGGCTGATTTAACACGTGTATCCATCAGCCATAATGTACCCTATCTTGATATGGTGAATATCTATGTCACTTATGCCAGAATAGGGTGTTATGTAACTTTTGATTTGTTTGGATTATATGAACCCCTTGCTAACAAATTTGATCAGGAAAAGCTTGAACCTATTAAAACAATTAAAGCCCTTGTCGACAGGGGATATATAAATAA
>CAYUAV010000320.1:0-5173 GCA_964442665.1 uncultured Bacteroidales bacterium | reverse complement strand
CGATCAGGGAAGTACCTGGTCGTATGGAGGCTTATTAACCGAACCCGATCAGAGTATAGGTTATGTAAACGGATATTTCAAGTATTCGAGTAACAGGTACGATCGTATTGATTTTGTAGGAACTGAACATCATCCGCGCGATTATAATACCAGCCTTTATCACGGCTATATTCAAAACGGACAGAGTTTTAACTCGGGAGGTACTTTAATGGACAGCGATATTTCCGATAAAAGTGCCCCTACACCGGCTGAATTCACACTTATTTTTGCGGCAAATACAGTAGTTGAGGGTATTACCATGACCCGTTGCTGGAATATCGATCTGCAGAATTACGGGAATGACACCATAGTATTGCTATTTGAAGCCAGGGCCAATAATTCGGAAATGGATCACAGGTATTTCTATGCACGGTATAATGGAAGTGAATGGATTTCGACCTATTTATGCCGGGCAGGATGGAAATTATATGATAGCGAACAGGACTATGTCGGACTCGGTGCTCTCGACCCGCACAATCCTAATATTATTTACATTTCAACACCCTTCGATCCACGCGATGATGCAGAACTGGGAGTGAGAGAGATTTTTAAGGGAGTATCACACAACCAGGGGGCCACATGGACGTGGACACCCATAACCGAGAATTCTACCCGGAATAATTACCGACCGATTGTGCCCGCGTGGGATGGTACAAATACAGCACTGCTCTGGATGAGAGGAACATATTTTTCGGCACAGATTTTCGATATGACCATTGTCGGGATATTGGATCGTCCGTATGAGACATTTGCACTAATGGAATATGTTGATGCGACAACATTGAATACCACATTATCCGATGGTTCACCCTTTACGCCAACAGGACCGGATGCCGGCCAGGGAGCTGACGATGACGAATGGCATGAACGCACCGGGTATGGTAACGGCGGTTCCGTTTTCACTTCATCGGAGATAGGCGGTGAAGATGCACCAACACTTAAAACCACGGTGAAAGCTTCGAAAGTTGATACATTTGATGTGTGGGTTAATTTTTGGGCCAATCCTGATGCCGACTGGAGAATTGAGGCAGGGCTCGATGAGGAGAATATGCAGGTTTTTCGGCATATGGCCTGTAAACAGGTTGATGAAGGAGTTCATACTTCCTCCGTGGAACTGTCCGGAGCTAATAATACATTCCTCTACCAGGCTTACCTCGGACAAATTAGTGCTATGGCTGACAGTACTTTCGAAGTTTTTATCGACGATGAGGCCATCCAAACAGGTACCGCAAACAGCCTGATAGGAGATGTGGCACGTACCTGGTACGACGGGATCAGTTACACTACCTCACTATACATAGTATTGCCTGATAAGGAAGTGGAAGTGGAAGGTACAGCTTTGAGCGACACTACATTCAGAATTCATTCCAATACCGACTGGAGCTTATCCTGTTCGGAAACGTGGCTTAGTCTGAGTATTTCAGACGGTTCGGGTGACGGTACCATCACTGTTACTGCCGAAGAAAATCCTGCAACTTATGTCAGAACGGCCACAATAACGGTAACTGCTGATGATATCGAACCTCAGTTTGTGACTGTATACCAGAAAGCAGCAAATCCAAGTCTGTTAATATCTGATGAAACATTAAGCATAGGGGCTCCGGCAAATAGCACGGCTACATTCAGTATCACATCAAATACCGTATGGCATGTTGTTTCGTCACAAACATGGTTAACAGTTAATCCTGCAACTGGAATTAACGATGATGTTGTAACACTTACTGCTGCATTGAATCCGAATAATGCAACCCGTGAGGCCATTGTTACAATTTCGGCAACGGGCTTAGCACCCCAGACCATAACTGTTACCCAGGATGCATTCGTTATGCTGGCTGTTTCAACGACTGAATTAGCTATAGATGCAGTTGAATCGAGTACTGCTAACTTTACTATTGTTTCCAATACTTCCTGGAATATCGATATCGATGAAGCATGGCTGACTGCAAATACATTAACAGGTTCAGGAAATGAAACCATTACCCTGACAGCCGGGCAGAATTCTTCTAATAGTACAAGGGAGGCTCTGGTAACAGTTTCAGCTAATGATGCTGACGATCAGACAGTTACAGTTACCCAGGCAGCTAATCCTATTGAATTGATCCGTATGGATGAACGACCAGCGGGATTTGTATATCCTAATCCGACGTCGGATTACATTCATGTTAAGCTTACCGCAATCCCGGCAAAGATCAAGCTGTATACTTTCGAAGGAAAACAATTGCTCGTCGCAGAAACTGAATATTATATTTCACAGATTGATCTCAGGAAATTCGACATGGGAATATATATATTACAGATTATTACGCAGGAATCTAATTCCACTCTTATGATTTCAAGGGAATAATTCTCATGGTTAATGGTAATATGATGAAACAGGAAGAGTGTGACCCATTCTTCCTGTTCCTGTATTCCAGCATAATGTAAAAATTGGTTCAATGAAAATTATAACTGATCCCTGTGAGTTGCTCCGATACTTCCCAGAGTTTTTTAGCATCATCAGCATTGTGCGAAGCTTCGCTCGATGATACGACAACAGGATAACCTTTTGATTGTCTGGAACCATCAGGGCCATAGTATTCAGCCGGTTTCACCTGCGGATCCACGGAGGCCCTTATGCCGGGTAATGCTCCTATAGCCGCACTTTGGGTCATCATTTTCCATATGGGTAACAAGATTTTTACCAGAAATTTGCTTTCAATGTATCTTCCCAGATGTGTGTCTGCAACTCCCGGATGGGCTGCAACTGAAATACTGTCAATCCCTGCAGCATCAAATCGTCGTTGAAGTTCGTACGTAAATAACAGGTTACATAGTTTTGAGCGTGAGTAAGCACGCAGGGGACTATAATGCCTGCCTTGTTCAAACAACAGGTTGGGAAAATCGATTTTACCATATTTGTGAACATTACTGCTGATAGTAACCACCCTCGATTTTGGAGCCTTACGTATCACATCGAACAATAAACCTGTGAGGGCAAAATGTCCAAGGTGGTTTGTTCCCATCTGACTTTCGAAACCATCTTGGGTAAGACCATATGGGGCCATCATAATTCCGGCATTATTAAGTAATAGATCGAGGGGGTCATATTTAGTTTTGTTTTCAGCTGCAATTTCTTTTACGGAGCTTAAGTCCATCAAATCGAGATACATTATTACGATTTTAGCATCAGGAACCTGATCCAGAATTGCCGATTTTGCTTTTTCCCCTTTTTCAAGGCTTCGGACGGCCATAATTACTTCAGCTCCTTTGGAAGTAAAAGCTTTTACCGACTCAAATCCCAATCCACTGTTACCTCCGGTCACTATGAATACTTTACTTCTTAGATCGGGGATATTTTCTGTTGTCCATTTCATTGTATTTTCTTCTTACGTACGTGATAACCCAAAAAATCTCGTAAAGATCAGTTTTCGTAGTTATTAACAGAGTTACGAAGTATAATGTTCTCTGTATGGTTATGTCATTTGCTGAATTCAATTCCCTAATGGATCCACAGGCATATTTTTTAATTCTCATTGCGGGATTACGATAGAAATAAAATGATTATTTTCGGCAAAATAATATCAGACCGGGATCTCTTCCGGGATTTGTCATGATCAAGTACTAATAACTGAATAAAATTTATGCGGCCATTTAAAGTATTAGGAATTCACCATATAGCAATAGGTGGCGAGGATAAGAAACGACTCGCAAGTTTTTGGATCGATATGATGGGACTGACTTATATAAAGAATTTTACCAGTGAAAAAGAGAATGTTGATGAGGATATTCTCCGGATCGGATCAAGTGCCCATGGCATTGAAGTGGATATTATGCAACCCCTCGACCCGGAGCGGAAACCCCGTGTCAATCAGCCCAGACTCAACCATATAGGATTTTGGATCGACGATCTTCCGAAAGCATTTGAATGGCTATCGGCAAAAGGGGTACGATTTGCTCCCGGGGGCATCCGCAAGGGAGCCGGCGGTTATGATATATGTTTTATTCACCCGAAGGAAAATGAGGAATTCCCTATCGGCGGTGAAGGGGTACTTATTGAACTGGTTCAGGCGCCGAAAGAGGTAATTGAGACTTTAGATTAGGTCAATGGTCGTGTTCTGACTGATCTTCTTCATATAAATTCTGTTTCATTTGTTCAGTAATTCGGGCTAATGTCTCTTTATCAAAGTCCTGTTTATAAAAAATCCTGAACAGTTCAATTTTTAAATCTGTTTCTGAAATTCCGGGAAATTTATTTTTTATCCTGTTCCGGATAATTTTTCGCGATAACTCTGTTAGTTCAAATAATCCCTTTATTCTTTCCTTTAAAGGTTTTGCGGAAATTATCTCATATTGCTTCTGCAGAATATATTTGGGTGTATCATTCATTTTGAAGTAAATCAAAAGTCTGTAAATTTAAATTTATACACCAGTTTCTGAGGTAATCGATATCTCTATCAGGATTCAACATTAAATTCTTAATATCCTGAATTTGTTTTTCGCTCTGATATGATTGAATCCAAAAAATTTTAGCGATAATTAAATCTTCCAAACTAATTATCCACATTTCTGTATCAAGTTCTTTAATTCGCTGCCTGCGTTCAAATGCTTGTTTGAAATATAAAGTATCCTTACGAATAATAAAATCCATTTTAAAACCGGTCCGATGGTCGATTATATTAAACATTCCCTGTTTTTTAACCTCATCTTTAATTGTCTCCATACTAAAATAACTATCAGGAAATAATGCAACAAAATCATTAATTCGGGCTTCATTAAGTTCGATGACTATATCTATATCTCTCGTCATTCTTGGTATAGAATAAATATTCATAGCAAGGCTTCCCGATATCATATAGGGTATATCTTTTTCATCAAGCGACCTGCAAACTCGTTTTAATAAGCCTAAAATCATTTTTTTAAAACGGGATAATGATTTGAGATAACAAAACTAATAATGTTATTATTAAATTGAATAGAAGGGATACATATATCGATTGGATTAATTGATACCTATTAAGAAGATGAATCTGTTTAAACTTCTTCGAGTAATTCAGCAAGGTAAAAATTTTTCTTTGCTTTCAGCTTCAAAAAACAAAGAGGGGGTAAGCTACTTATATCGCACCGCTACAACCACCTACCCTTGCTACCTTCCGGT
>CAYUAV010000319.1:3651-5188 GCA_964442665.1 uncultured Bacteroidales bacterium | reverse complement strand
TCCATATACCCCAAATTTACAGTATTTATTAATATGTTTTATGTGCATAGCCCAGATACTAAATTCAGGAACATTGATATATTCCCCAAAGCCCCCCATTCATATCCACTCCGATTAGTTTCAAAGAAACACAGGTCGGGTAGTGCTTGATCTTACAGGCAGGACATACACCGCACCAAATGATGTGATCGACAGCTACCTGCTCTCCAATGGTCACCCGGCTGACATGTTTTCCTGTTTCAACCACGGTACCGGTGAATTCATGACCCGGCACGAAAGGTATTTTTGTACGGGGTGCGAATTCCCCTTTGAAGATGTGCTGGTCGCTACCGCAAATCCCGGCGTAACTTACTTTTACCAGTACTTCCTTGTCACCCGGCTCAGGTTTTTTTATCGATTTCCATTCAAAATGTCCGTATTTTTCGAGTACTGCAGTTTTCATTATCTCTTCTGTATTTTTATTTTGTAATTAGTGTTTTTCAATTCATATAACCATTGAAAATGTACACATAAATAAATCACCTAAGTTCTTATACCCATTGGTAATCCCGGTCGATCATTCCCCGGCGTTTCATATCCGTGAAGAATGCTTCGGGTACCTGATGGGTAACCTGCCAGATATTCTTTTGAACATTCTCAGGTTTCGAAGTATTCAGGGCAACGGATGAAATCCCGGGATGACTTAATCCAAACTGAATACAGGCATGGGAGGGACTAACCGAGTATTGTTGACACAGCAGGTAGAAACGTTCTCTCCATTCCAGTAAATGACCTGCAGCAACATCACCCGGATCGATCTGCCGGTAATTAAAATAATTACCCCCTACCAGGAAACCGGCATTAAAAACCGCCGAGTTGATAACGAAAATCCCTCTGGCATGCAACCGGGAAATAAATTCGCACAGGGCCGGTGGATGATCAAAGATCGTCAGGCTGTTCGCGATCATGATCCAGTCGAAGTCGACCTCCGATGAGAGCGCTTCGATAACTTTCCAGTTTTTGGCTCCTACTCCCAGGGCTTTCACCTTTCCTTCGGTCTTTAATCCGGTTAGAGCCCGGTAAGCCTCCAGAACTGAAGTAAATCTGCGTTCCCGCTCCCGGAAATCACTTGCCGATTCAATATATTCATCCGGGTCATGCACAGATACAAGATCAGGTAAATATTTACCGCCAAGCAATGTATTGCCCTGTTCCCAGCATTTCAGTATCCCCTCGTAGCTGATGTCCTGCACGGCATCGTGCTTCAATTCACACCATACTCCCCGTTCAAAGGCAGGTTCCGGCGTTTTCAGCTCTGTTTGCAGCCATCCCAGCTTATTACTAATGATAACATCCTGTTCGTCGATGTTCAGATCTTCCAGGCATTTTCCCAGAACCTCGAGGGCCAGTCCCGCCCCGTATTTTCCGGCACTGTCCATGACTACCGGACGTGCAGGCATTGCCCGGAAACAGTTCTCGACAATCGCTTTCTTTACTTCCTCATCAATAGCAGCATAAAGATTCCCCAGGGCACTGGTTCCGAATATAACGGGCGGCA
>CAYUAV010000319.1:0-3641 GCA_964442665.1 uncultured Bacteroidales bacterium | reverse complement strand
CTATGACAGTATACTTCATATCGGAAGTGTATAACAAATGGAGTACTTCACAACAGTAGTCCGATTTAATGTAAATCTAAGCATAAATTTGATTTGTCCGCAGCCTGCATTACCTGCGAATTTTCTAATGACCGCAATGGAAAACCTTCCGAAAAAAGAAAAACTTCTTTCATCCTGCTTACTCTGCTTATTATAAGTATTTTACAATTCTACTGCAGGTTTTCATCCTGTCATCGTATAAAACTACGATGTAAACACCATTGCTTAACGAACTGATGTCAAATATACGACTACTTAATGTCGTGGATGTGAAATTTAAACGTCCGTTCATATCGTAAATACTCAATTTTTTAATACTGCTGTTATCCGGTAAGGTAATGGATTGAAAAGAGGGATCATAAAAAAAAGGGAGCTCTGTTTTATCGGGGTATTGCGACGAGCCCGTAGTATTAGAAGTAGTATCTATCAGCGGTACGTTTCCGAAAATCCGTTGGGCGAAATGGTACAAACCGGGTTTCCAGACCGTCCAGTCATGGCCTTTGCCTTGTTCAATCAAATAATAATGGTCAATATTATTTTGAGTTAAAAAGTCATGTGTATTTTGTGTTACCCAAAGGAGGCCGTCCTCGCTCCCACAGGATAACCAAAGAGCTGAAATTTTTGCGGTATCCCCGGCTAAATCAGGAAATAATGAATCGGCAGGTTTGGTGTTAGGAGCAGGTGAGAATGCCCCAACCCACGCAAAGGTATCGAGGTGTGCCAGTCCAAAATTCAGTGCCTGCCCGCCCCCCATTGAAAGTCCTGCAATGGCGCGGGCTTCCCGTCCGGGTTTTACCGAATAAGAGGTGTCAATAAACGGAATCAAATCTCTGATAAGTTCAAATTCAAATTGAGCAAATGCTTCTACAACTTCCGGAGCAAAATAATCGGTGATCGGTATATCGTTATCCATTGCGCGGCCATCAGGCAATACGACTATCATAGGGGTTACATTCCCATTGGCATACAGGTTGTCCAGGATATAATGAGGAACCCCGTTGTAGTACCATTCGTTGATATCGCCACCAATACCATGTAAGAGGTAAAGAACATTATACGTTGAATCCCGGGTATAACCAGGAGGTAGTAAAATTCTTGTGTTTTTGGATGCCCCTGCTACGCTTGAATAGTATGACACTACTTCGGTTGTACTATGGGGTATAGTAGCCTGATAGCTGTCATAACCGGAAGGAGGGTCAGGAATATCATCCTGCGAGTACAGTTCCGGTAAAGTGCTTATTATCATCAGGGTAAAAAATATCTTACTTATAATCATCTCTTTATTCCATGATTTCAATCTGAATCTATTCATATACGAAATTTTAAAGTATTAGCTATTAATATTTTAAGATAATATCTCATTGCCGGCTAAGGACAACTATCCACTCAAGATATAAAAGAATAACAGTCAATATTTTTCTTTGCTAATCATTTCCTTCTTATTTCTATTTTGATCTGGGTAAATGAATGTGCCGGGAATGAAAAGGATATTTTATTCTTTTCTGTTTTTATCTCTTTTGAGATAGGTATATATTGTTCCTGTTTATCAAATGTGAACGGCTCATTTAATGATGCACAGGTAATTATATTTGCTTCGGCTTTTCCTGCAAATTCACCTGTGGTAGCAGTAATATCTGCGGTGATCGTCCTATCTTCATGCCTGTTTACCACATTAACGAAAACAGAATTGTTTACTTCCGAGTATACTGCGGTAACATCGAGATATGGGACGCCTTCGTATTTCTCGGTATTGAAGGTATCACACTCCACATAGGTATCGACAGACTTGCCGAGACAGTTAGTTGAGAACAACTCAAACGTGTAAAACAACGGCGTTTTAAAGGTGCCTTTTCCCCTATCACTACCTAACAATGAAGTCATCAAAGTGAAATTCGCCATTTTTACGATGTCGGCATGACGGACAAACGAATTCAAACATTGTGCAATGGGCAAAACAGATAGAAAATTCCTCCCGAACGTTCCCCATTCATCAAATGAAATATAGATCGGATTTTTAAAATCCTTCATAACTTTTACTGCTTCAATTTCAGCAGCAGGTACTCTGATCTTTTCTTCGAAATCCATGGCACTTTGTCCCATGAAAGTATAATAGTCATCTGATCTTTCCCAATAGCGGTGAATGGATATGTAATTTATCATATCTCCAAGCCCTGTCAGTACTTTCCGGTTCCATTCAACCCACTGACCGGTACTCTCATAATACGATGATCCGGATGCTACAAATTTTATAGTGTTGTCTACAGATCTCATGGCCTTCGCGGCTTCTCTGGCAATCTTAACATAATCGTCTGCATTTTTATAGCCCAGTTCCCATGGCGAGCCGTCGACTTCATTGCCAAGATCCCATATTTTTATATTATATGGTTTTTCATGCCCGTACTTCGCACGTAAACCGGAATAGTAGGTTCCTTTCCTGTAATTGCAATATTCAACCCAGTAGCGTGCATCGTCAATAGTTCCAAGTCCAAGATTTACACATATAACATTTTCACTTCCTATGGCCTTATTCAATTCAATCCATTCATCCGTACCTACATGATTGTTATCGATTCCGCCCCATGCCAGGTTAATACGAACAGGCCGCTGATCCTTGGGCCCGATGCCATCCTGCCAGTTATAACCCATAACAAAATTTCCTCCGGGCCAGCGCATGTTGGTTATTTTCAGCTCTTTCATGGCTTCGATATAGTCTTTCCTGAAACCGTTTTCATCCGCAAGCGGAGAGGAAGGGTCATACAGTGTACCGTAAAGGGTATTAAAATCAACGGTATCGGATAAGCCTAAACTTACTCCGTTGAAATGAATAGGTTCCATGAACACACCGTAGATTTTCGGATCAATCTTCCCGATGGTTCTTTCCATATCAATTTTGATTTTTGCTGACTGAGCAAATATGGAAAAGGGGAAAATAAGCAATAAGGTAACCATTTTTGTTTTCATGACAACTCCTTAATTATTTGATGATTTTTTACTATCAATTATCCTATGCTATAAAAATATATACTTCCTATTCAATGATAAATAATTTTTTCAGACGGATATCCTTAGATGAACTGCCGACCTGAATTTCAAATTGTCCCGGTTCTGTTAATAAATTGTTTGTTTTTGTATCATAAAAAGAAAATTCTGATGCCGGTATTTTAAATGCAAGTGTCTTTTTCTCTCCGGGAGAAAGTGTCAGTCTCTGAAACCGTTTTAATTGATTGATGGGCACTTTAACAGATGCCGTATTACTGTGAACATAAACCTGAGCTACTTCATCGCCTTTCAATTGGCCGCTGTTCTGAATGTCAAATTGTATTTCAAGCTCACCATCCTTTTGAATTTTATCAGAATTGAATCTCAGATTACTATACTCAAACTGAGTATATGAGAGCCCATGTCCGAAAGGGTATAAAACCGGTTGATCAAAATACATGTATGTACGCGGATGATTAATAATATCATAATCCGACATAGGAGGCAACTGTTGTGTAGATGCATAAAATGTTTCGGGAAGTTTGCCGCCGGGATTAACTTCACCGAATAAAACATCGGCAATTGCGTTGCCTCCAAGTTCCCCTGCATACCATGCTTCAACA
>CAYUAV010000318.1:0-5203 GCA_964442665.1 uncultured Bacteroidales bacterium | reverse complement strand
TACAGGTCGGTGTGCTGCGAACAGTAAATTATCCTGTGAAACACCTATGGAAGTTTCTGCTGTCGAAAAAGGGAATGGCCATATGGTTAGGCACCTGGGAATTCGATAAATGGGAAACCGGAATTGAATACCTGACTCATGAGGGAATAAGGGGGAAAATAAGGGTTTTTAAGGTGTTTTCGCATATCAGGCTTTCGTGGCAGCGACAAGACTGGACAAACCGTTCCATACTTCAGATAAGAACGACTCCAAAGGATGAAAAAACGACACTCAGTTTTCACCAGGAGAAATTACTCAATTCTGGGCAAAGGAAGGAAATGAAGCAGCATTAGGAACATGTGCTGGAAGAAATACAAAATGTATTGAGGAATGGTTAATACCTTAAATATTGAATTATTAGTTTATTAATAAATGCGGGAACATATTTCAATAGTAGAACAGAAAAAACAGTTGCGACGGCTGATGAGGATGGAAAAGCTAAAGCTGTCGGAGTCGGATATTAAACATCGCTCAGCCCTTATATTTAATACGATTGAGAAGCTGGAAGTATTTCAGGATGCTCAAGTAGTTATGGCTTACTGGTCGATGGATGATGAGGTAAATACGCATAATTTTATTCTGAAATGGTATAAGAAGAAAATAATCCTTTTACCGGTTATCGACGGGGAATTTCTCAGGGTAAGGATATTTGCCGGAGTTCAGTCATTACGCAAAGAGCATACGCTGGGGATTTATGAACCTGTTGGTGAAGATTATTCCCTCAATAGGCTTATCGATGTAATAATAGTACCCGGTATAGCTTTCGATGCGAATAATAACAGGCTTGGCCGCGGGAAAGCTTTTTACGACAAATTCCTGTCGCAGATCAGTGCCTATAAAATTGGAGTAGGTTTCGATTTTCAGCTTGTCAACCACTTACCGGCAGATGAAAAGGATGTAAAGATGGATAGGGTCATTACGAAATGAATCTTTCTTGTCATAGCTGAATGAGGCGTTCACTCTTGACGCCTTTTTTGTGCTGATTTTTAATTATACGATTCCGGATTAACAAATTATTTTTTTATAGTACTTTTTCATCCACAATTCCACCGAATTCATTAACCAGTAAAAGATATCGGATCAATTTGCTATCACGAAGAATAATTTCATAGGTTATTGAATTACCCTTATTTATCATAACAACGTTCATAATTTCACCCCTGTTTTCCAGTTCGGCCTTGATTTTTTCCGGCAGGAATCCTTCAGGCAGGTACATTCTATACTCTACCAGCACTCCTGCCGGATCGAATAATGCAATGTGCTCGATATTGTCCTTATAAAAAATTGCCTCAAAATTTTCGCCCCTTTTATACCACTCGGTATTAATCGCATCAGGAAAATTCTCTATCAGAGCATTCATAATAATATCGGGTGGTGTGATGTTCGAACCTTCAATGAATTTCGAAAAAAATCGTTCCATGATGCGTTTTATGTTGTATTATAATGACGTATTATCTTTTTTTGTAACTGTTTTCCGGTGAATTTTTGTTTATACAAATAAATGACCCTTGCCCTTGCCCGTTTCAGCCGCATCTTTGCGGCATCTTCACTGATTCTTAGCGATTCGCTGATTTGTCTTATCGAAAGATTATACTGGTACTTCATAAAAAGCAGGGCTTTTTCTTCCGGGTGGATCATTTCCAGTATAATCAGGAGGTTTTCGTAATTGAAGGCACTCAGATTTTCCTCTGTTTCATCAATAATTTCCGGGATCTTGTTCTCACGGTTCCACTCCGGGTAGTGGAGCTTTTTTTTGTGTCTCAGGTAGTCGATACAATGATTATACGTTATAGAATACAGCCACGATGAAAATGACGAGAGATGCCTGAAGGAACCTAGTTTTTCATAGGTTTTGGAAAAAATGTCTTCAGTTAATTCCAGAGCTGTCTGTTTATTTTTGACCATGCTGTAACATTTGTCCAGTACCTTTTGCCGGTAGCGGTAGTATAGTACTTCATAGTATCCGGCAACATTATCGGTCCGGATCTTTGCCAGTATTTCTTCGTCGCTCAATGTATTAAGAGCATTATTCCTCATACAGGTTAAATAATGTTACAAAATTAATCGGCTCCGTCATAATAAAAACAATTTAATAACGAATACAATATGAAAACATTAATGTTTTTTATGCTTATGAGCTTCACCTTTTGCCTTCAGGCACAGGATGAAAAATTGCCTGAGACTGTTCTGAACGATTTCAATACCAAATATTCCAAAGTTTCAGGTCTGGAGTGGAAGTTTAGTGGTGACCAATATGTTCTGGAATACTACAGATCGGGAAGTATGTTTACCAGTATTTATGATAAAAACGGCGCATGGATGGAGACATCGGAAGTTATTGCTGATATGGATATACCTCCAAATTTCCAAAAATATATCAGTACCACCTATCCGTCGGCTGAGATTTCATACTCCGAGAAAGTGGAAGCCGCCGGCAATCAAAAATTCTTTCGTGTCACGTTAATGGAGAACGATAAGGAATTCAGTGTGAAGTCCGATTTGAATGGCAATTTAATAGCTGATTAGGAAAAAAAATTTTTGATTCCTGGTTACTTCAATTCGGAGTTACGTCCAAATATTAAATTTCTTTATATGGAATAAACCCCAGTCTTTTTTCAAGTGGAGGTTTCATAATGGAAAATTCATTGAATTATATATTTATAACAACAAAACAAACTTAAAATGAAAAGCAAATTAGTATTGGGTTTTAGTGTTTTAACACTTACAGCTTTAGTATTTACTGCCTGTTCAAAAATACCTCAGGCGGAGATCGATCAGGCAAATCAGGCTATAGACAGTGCCCGGATTGCCGGGGCTGACGTTTATGTACCTGAAGCTTTCCTTGGCCTTCAGGATTCGATGAAATCGGTGACCGAGAGTATCGAAGCACAAAAATCAAAACTCTTTAAGAATTACGGATCATCGAAGGAAAAACTTGCACAAATAACTCAGCAGGCAAAAGATGTAGTTGTTCAATCGGAAACCAAAAAGGAGGAGTTGAAGAAACAGGTACAGGAAACCTTAGCCGAAATTACAACACTGCTGAAAGAAAATAAAAAGATTATCACCGAAGCTCCGAAAGGCAAGGAAGGTACTACGGCATTAATGGCAATGAAAAATGAAATTACAACTATTGAAACCAGTGTTGGTGAGGCCAATACAATGTTTGAAAAAGGAGAATACATGGCTGCTTCCATTAAGGTTAAATCGTCGAAAGAACAGGCAATGGCCCTGAATACCGAATTAAAAGAAATAATTGCGAAATATAAGGGAGCGAAGGGGAAGAAAGTATAAGTGTCGGGTTTTTCTGGCAGACATTCCCCGGGAAAAGTGACCCGGGGATTTTTTTGTATGATGAAAATGTGTGAGGTGGCATGGTCAGGCTTCTTAAAATTTTAGTAGTATCCTTTATCTCAGTCTTAGTGATTCTGACCATACTATTTGAAATTACCCATGATAAGCCTCCTTTGGAGGAAATTAAAAAAGCGCGTGTCGCAATATCACAAGCTCAGATGAATAAGGCTCATTTGTTTTCAGCCGATATTTTGAATATGGCAGTTTGTAAATATGACTCGGCAATGTTTTACTGGAAAAATGAAAACCAGCGATGTATTTTTTTTAGAGATTTTTCGAAGCTTGAAGAACTTGCCGGCGAAGCAATGAAATTTGCTGTTAATGCGGACGGTTATGCCATAACCAATTCCGGACAATTGAAAGAAAACCTGAACATTTTGTTAGACTCCCTGTCTACAGCCATTGTTTACTTTAAGAAACATTTTGACTTCATGCCTTTATCCCAGGAATTACGGATGAAGGTTCAGCAGGGTAAATTGTTTTACAGCGAGGCAAAAATGGCATATGATAAGGCCGAGTATATCATTGCTGTTGAGAAAGCAGAACAGGCAAATGAACTGATGATTGTTGCATATACCGAGGTCTGGCAATTACTGGAGCGCTATTTTATTAATTACTCCGACTGGAAAAAATGGGCTGCCAGGTCGATAGACTATTCAAGTAAAGCCAGGGATTATTGTATAGTGATCGATAAATATGCCCGCGAATGTATGCTATACCAGATAGGAAAACTCAAATACACATTTAAAATCGAGCTGGGGCAGAACTGGATGGGGAATAAAAATCAGCAGGGCGATAAATCCACACCAGAGGGTATTTATAAAGTAAGCGGAAAGTATTCCGGAGGACAGACCAGATACTATAAAGCTTTATCACTTGATTATCCCAATGAAGACGATGTCAGGCGATTCAATATAAATAAGAAGAACGGTGTTTTTTCAACGGATGCAGTAATTGGAAATATGATCGAAATACAAGGCCATGGGGGTAAAGGCGTTGATTGGACCGATGGTTGTATTGCACTAAGTGATAGCGATATGGATATTCTTTTTGCTTCATGTGCCGTTGGAACCCAGGTGACTATTCTAGGATCTCTGAAACCTCTAAGTGAATTATTAGTTCAGTTAGAATATGTATGGTAAGTTAGTACAGGCGGAGAACCTGCTGGATCGTTTGGTGCGAAGATTTATTTTGTTCTGCGGGCAAGTAATTAAACGAGCACGGGATATTGTGTCACTATTTCCATCGTCCCTTTTAAAGAGAATTATTGGTTTTTTGAAAATAGCCGTTATCCCTATCATTCTTATTTTTACTGTCATCATTTTGCCTCCTTTAATCCAGCACAGAATAAAACCATCATCAACACTTGGGAGAAATACTTATCTGATAAAAGAAAATGTTGATCCGGTTATGGCCCGAAAAAATATGGAAACCGATTTGAAAAGACTGGATAAAAAGTTGACAACGCTTGTGCCTCGTTCCTACTATCTGGTTATTAACAGTGCTGAAAATAAAATATACCTGTATAGGGGTAAAACGCTAGTACATCAAGGAATATGTTCTACCGGAAGCTATATTTTGCTGCAGAACGGCGATCAACAAAAGTGGTTATTTAAAACTCCGCGGGGAGAGTTCAGGGTCAGGGATAAGAAGAGATTTCCCATATGGAAAAAACCTGATTGGGCATTTATTGAAGAAGGACTTCCCATACCTACTGCGAACCATGCTTCACGGTTTGAATATGGCGTTCTGGGCGACTATGCACTAAGTCTGGGCGACGGGTATTTGATACATGGCACACTTTACCAGC
>CAYUAV010000317.1:0-5217 GCA_964442665.1 uncultured Bacteroidales bacterium | reverse complement strand
GGAATTAAATTTAGGGCGTCAAAACTCTCAGGCTGAACAATTGGCATATCGTTGGTCGTACGAATGGTAGGACAGGCAATGTTCGATCCGGCGCTCCACCCGATATAGGGTATCCCATTTAACGCCTGTTCGGCTATAAGTTGCATCAATTCCTCATCCTGCAGCGATTTTAATAAATAAAAGGTATTACCTCCGCCCGTGATAATAACCTGAGCCTCCTTCACAGCTTCTTTCTTATTCTTTGCCCGGTGTATCGGGGTTAACCGGATCGCAATCCGGGTTAACTGATTTTCAACCATCTCGAAATATGCATCATATCCTATGGAAATACCGGCAAAGGGTATAAACAATGCTTGCCGTTCATCTTCCCTCAGAAAAGAATCGATAAAGGACAGTGTATAGCTTAAATATTCTTCACCGGAATTGGTAGAGTTACTAAATAACAGAATTCGCATTCTTTTTATTTATTGCTTTTCTTTTTTAGACTCAGTTCTGACATGGGTATCCAAACTTTCCAATTCTGTTTTTTTCTTTTCTATCGTGGATGGAAGGAACTGGCTGATTTTGTCAAGTAATTTCGCTGGTTCGATGGGCTTTGTAAGATAATCGTCGCAACCTGACAGAATACTTTTTTCCTTGTCACCGTCCATTGCATAAGCAGTTTGCGCTATTACTGGAAGAGTGGGGTGCATTTTCTTTATCTTCCTGGTGGCGTTATATCCATCGAGGAACGGCATTTGAATATCCATAAGAATAAGGTCGATATCACCGGTTAATTTTACAGCTTCTACAGCTTCGCTGCCATTAACGGCATGAATTACATTTGCATGAGTCCGTTGCAAGATTTCCTTCAGATATACATAACTATTATCATCATCTTCCGCCACAAGTATTGTGCGGCCCTGCCAATTGTATGTACTAACACCGCCTGATATATTCTTTTGTGAAATCTCATTACTCTCCACTATTCTGGTAAAGGGCAAATGGAACCAGAAACGCGTCCCTTCTCCGGGCACAGAACTAACCCACATCTGACCCCCAAGCAACTCGACAAGATTTTTTGAAATTGATAACCCCAGGCCGGTTCCGCTAATATTCTTTTCTTCCGAAATGTTCGTTCGTTTGAATCGCGAAAAAACTACATTCATTTCTTCCTTTGTCATTCCCAGACCCGTATCTTCAACAGAAAATTCGATGAACCGATCGTCTTTTACTCTGTATTCGATTGATACCGAACCTTTTTCAGTAAATTTAATCGCATTGCTGACCAGGTTTGTAATAACTTGTCTCAAACGGAAAGGATCGGTCCTGAATACAATATCTTCAGCCGGAAAATCGGTTTTAATTTCGATATCCAATTTTCCGATACTCGATTTATATCCCTCAAAAGTATTTATCAGTTCTTCGATTAATTTTCTTAGTTCACATCGCCCCTGTTTTATCTTGATCTCGCCTGCTTCAATTTTAGCAATATCAATGATATCATCAATCAGGTTAAGAAGTATCCTGCCGCTTGATTGAATGTATTTAACAAATTCCAGTTTCTGTTCCTTATCAATCGCATCGGCCGAAAGCAGGTTGGAAAATCCGATAATCGAGTTCATGGGTGTACGAATCTCATGCGACATATTCGCCAGGAAAGAAGATTTCAGCTTGTCAGAATTTACCGCTCTTTCGGTTTCTTTCTGAAGTGTTTCAATATACTTATTCCTCAATGTGGCATCGATAATAATTCCTCTTCTTCCCTTAATTTCTTCGTTTTTAATAATAATACTTGAATATACAAGAGCCGGGAATCGTCTGCCATCTTTTCTTATAGCAATGTAATCTGAGTTCTCGACCTTATCGATCCCGAATAGGTTATTTTCCGTATTAGTTTGTAAGATTTCTATCAAATTAAGTCCCTCATCAACATCGGTTTGAGTATAGCCAAAAACCTTGTACCACGCTTTATTTACATAGATAAGATTACCCAGTTTATCAGTTTCAAAAATTCCCTGGGGAAGCAAATCGGTAAGTTCACGGTATCGCTGTTCCTCTTCCATAACTCCGGTCAGTGCATCATCACGTTGCTTTTCGCGTATCCGCAACTGTGCAACCATGTTCCTGAATTCCTTGTATATTTCCCGTATTTCCTTACTGGCACTCCTGAGGTTTAATTTCTCATCGCTATAATTAAAATTATGAATGGCCAATTGTGAGATATAATGCGATAATTTCTCGAGGTAAAGGACAAGATACCGCGAAAGGTATCTGCTCAAAATTATCATGCAAACAAGTAACAAAAGGGTGATCCCGATGAATAAAATATTTAAGCGGGCTGTCTGGCTGACCTCTTCTTCCCTGGCCGAAGTCAGTTCCCGATCGATAAGTTTTTCGAGCTCATTGCCCCGTGCTATCAATGTATATTTTAATCCCTTGTTAGTCTTTAATCCTAGCACCTTATCGGTAGCCTCAAGCTGATCAAAATTCCTCCCGTAATTTTGAATTAATGAAATGAGCCTGGCTTTTTCATCAGCTTCAAACCGGTTGCTCAGACTGACCTTATTGATAAGCTTTTCAATTGATGTTTTGAGAGCCGCGGCATAAACCGAATCGTTCCGGTTCAGATAATCTCTTTCGTTTTTGCGTAATTCGTATGTAAAATCTCTGAATTTTGAATTCTTCTCCGCATGATACATGTAGCTGAGCATTTCGCCTTCAATCCCTAAATCGCGGTATCCACGTTTGTAAATAAGGTATACAATACTATCGAATTCCTGGCAGAAACTCCGGTATGTCCTGCTTAAAATCTGGATTTTTGAATTGTCGAGAGGACTGAAAATTCCATTGTGACTATTCCATGAAATGAACGTATGAATAATCGTATCTTTAATTATTTCATGATTTTCGAGGTATGGGCTTTCTCCCGTAATGAAAAAGTTCGGATTGGTTGTTTCAAATGACAGAAATTCACTTACATACTTAAGGTCTTTTATGAAATTTATATATACACTATTTAACTGAACAACTTTTAACCGGTTAATTGCGTCCTGTTTCCTGTGAAGATAATTAAGGGGAAATACAGTACATATAATGGTCATTGCCACGATAAGTAAAAAAGCTAAAACCCTGTTTTTTAAAGACTTTATCATTAACCAGCATGCAAGTATTTACGGGTATAAAATAAAAATTCTCCGTGTCATCCTTTTTAAATAATGATAAAAGTTATACACACCTCCCCCGATTTTATAGTTTTCATAGTCATACAACCCGGGAAATGAATTCTGAACAGAAACTATTCGAAATTTTTGGGATTCTTTTTGATATCCGATAAACTGAAAGTATAGTTTGCTGCATCGACAGACAGCAAATTACCGTTTAATTTTGTTTCCAAGCCCAGAATGACTTTCAGCGTCTCATTAGCCATAACCGAACCGATGATACTTATTACCATCACCTGACATGCAAAATCTGTATTGGGCAAAGCTTGTTCGTTTTTTGGAGATTTTGGATAGCAACACCTTAGCGAAGGCCCTTTCTTATAGTTAAAAACCGATATAAAGCCCCTATTATGTTTACTGGCACCATATACAAAGGGTTTATTTAACCTGATGGCAGCATCATTAATGAGAAAATGTGACGGAAAATTATCGGTAGCATCGATGAGAATATCATATCCGGAACAAATCAGGTCGATATTCTGTTCGGAAAGACATACATTATGCAACTTATATTCTACCAGATGATTAATTTCGAGTAGCTTCTGGCGTGAAATAATTGCTTTTTGTTTCCCCAGATCGCCATCTCCATATAAGTGCTGCCTGCTCAACTGGTCCTCGGTAACCGGATAATTATCACATATCCCTAAAGTTCCCACACCCACCGAAGCCAGGTTCTGTAAAGCTGAACTTCCCTTACCCCCAGCACCAATAACCAGTATTTTTGATTGCTTAAGTTTCTCCTGCCCGGCAAGACCTAATCCGGAAAGCTTAATCTGATGAATATATCGGCGTATTTCTTTATCTGAGAGAATTTCTGACTGAGGAAACTTTCTTTTTTCGTCCATAAATTTGTAATTATTCGCCAGAACCTTTAACAGGGTGCCGGACGGACAAATATAGCGATTTTGCCAAATGCATGGATTTGTATAAAACATTGCCAAAAGCTCCGGTCTCAAATTATTCCTTGCGCGTTATGATATCCGTGAATAATTTAATATCGGCTGCTACCGGATTCATGAGTAGTTAACACGTTATTAACATTTTGGACACATTTTTGTCAACTACCTGTTGATATCTTATATAAACATCATATAATTTTAAACTTGTGATAATAATGAGTTAACCTTAACGCCCTAATTTTACTGCGAATTAAATGTTGAAAATCATGAAGATTAAAAAAGATAACTTCAGAGGATTAATACTGGCAGATGAATTAATTAACGACTATGAATTTGAACTCAGAGTACATCATATTTCCCAGATTGAGGATATACATGAATATGCCCTTAATAAACATCTGATGTATTCAGGCTATTTCGATTAAAACTCAACGAAAAATTCTCAAAACTAGTTGGATAGTAGTTCGTCGTTTTTCTGATAACAACGAATCCAGTCAATTTCGAACGAAGCAGGAAGAATTTCGTTAATTTCTTTTTGTACACCTGCACTTAGTATCATATACATCGGTTCTTTAGGAATACCCTTTACAGTAGTGGTTATTTCAATTCCATTAATTTTCCAGGTTAATTTGCCAGGCAGCCATTCAAGGGTGTAAATAAAATAATCTTTTGCAAAGCGTTTTCGACCGAGAGAGTCAGAAAATCGTTGGACAGATTTCAGATTGTGTGAATTTCCCCAGGCATTTCCCAAAACTATTTTTTTCCCTGCTTTTACAATGTCGATATGCGGGAGCATGGTATTCCCCACCATCCAGAAAGCGTTTTGTATACCTTTTGTTTCGTGTATTTTAATTTTTGCCTCAAATGTTCCATATTTCTGCCGGAAACTTTCACCTGTCGATATCAGACCCGAAGTATAGCCAAATTCGCGGGTAATGAATCCCATGCTATGATGCCACGATTTACCCTGAATATTTTCTTTTCGGGTAACAATATGTAATTTCCCGTTCTCTAAATGCAGGTTTTTTCCGTCTGTGACAAAATGTTTATCATGACTTAAAGAATAACTGTCTTTAAGCATTTTATTCCCCCAGTAATACTTTGTAAGCCATTTT
>CAYUAV010000316.1:0-5230 GCA_964442665.1 uncultured Bacteroidales bacterium | reverse complement strand
AATTTTTTCTTATACTTTCCTTAACGGACAGAGCGATGTAAGTCATCCGACAGATTCCCTGATATCCGATGGTCAAATTTCTGCCTGGTCTCATTTTAATCCTTCAAACGATCTGCCTCTCTGGATTGGGGTTCGTTATATTCCTGAGTTGAACTATAGTCTCGAATTACCTGATAACCATTTGTTTGACTTTGAGATATCAGTCAATGCCTATGGTAATGCTGGTTTACAATTCACCGATACTTCATCGGCAAATGGAAAAATCAAGCCCTATCGTATTTGGGCGCGTTACTCCACTCGCCAGTTTGAAATAAGAGCCGGTCTTCAGAAAATCAACTTTGGTTCAGCTCTACTGCTTCGTCCGCTGATGTGGTTCGACCAGATTGATCCGCGCGACCCGCTTAAACTGACCGATGGAGTCTGGGGTATTTTGGGACGATACTATTTCCTGAATAATGCCAATATCTGGCTATGGGCCCTGTATGGTAACCACAATCCCAAAGGATGGGAAACCATTAGCACGAACAGAGACTATCCTGAAATAGGTGGCAGGGTCCAAACACCGGTTCCACATGGCGAAACAGCCCTGACATACCATTTCAGGGTTGCAGATACCCGGAACCAAAACGGACTTATTCCCGAGTATCCTGAGATACCTGAAAACAGAATTGGAATTGATGCACGGATGGATTTACTGGTAGGCTGCTGGTTCGAAGGTTCCTGGACTTCAAAAAGCAGGGATATTGGGATACTGACAAACCAGGAAATTTTTAACCTTGGAGTGGACTATACTTTTGGAATCGGTAATGGAATATATGTTATCTATGAGCAATTACTTGCCTCGTTCGACGAAAATGCCTTTGATTTTTCCAACACCATTTCTTTTTCTCTGATGTCAGTTTCGTACCCGGTCGGCTTATTTGATAATCTCAATGCCATATTATATTTCGACTGGAAAAATAAATCGGCCTATAACTTTGTAAACTGGCAGAAACAATTTGATAAAATAACCCTGTATTTTATGGGTTACTGGAATCCCGAAAAATACCGGATCCCTATACTCAATAGCGGACAAAACTTATATACTGGCAAAGGCCTTCAGGTAATGTTCGTTTATAATTATTAAAGGTTATATCTATGATCAGAAAATAATACAATAGGAATCATTAACTAAAAATTGCGATATGGAATTAATTAATATTAAAGGTTTATCTAAACGCTTCCCGATGGGAAGAGGGGAATTTACCGCCCTGAAGGGAATAGACCTGAGTTTCGGAGAGGGTGAATTTGCCGGATTAGTCGGTCCCAGTGGCTCCGGGAAGACAACCCTGTTAAATATTATTGGCTCACTCGATGTTCCTTCAGAGGGAAAAGTAGATGTTCTGGGAAAATCGATCGGAACACTTTCCGCCAAAGGAGCAGCTAAACTTCGTAAAGAAAACCTGGGTTTTATATTTCAGAGTTATAATTTGTTAGCAGTCCATACCGTGTACGAGAATGTCGAATTTCCTTTGCTTCTGCTCAAATATTCAGGCAATGAGCGGAAAAAAATGGTGATGGATGCACTTGAATGGGTGGGCCTTACTGATAAAGTCAAATCAAAGCCTCCTCAACTATCAGGTGGTGAATGCCAGCGTGTGGCAATTGCCCGTGCTATGGTGAAAAAACCTTCACTCGTATTGGCTGATGAACCAACGGCTAATCTTGATGCTGCCAATTCGCATCATATCCTTAAAACCATGGTGGCATTAAATAAGGAACTGAAAACAACCTTTCTGTTTGCCACACACGACGACAAGGTGATCAGTTATCTGAGGCGTAAGATCTACCTGCTCGATGGAAAGGTAAATAAAGACGAAACCCTGATTAATCAAAACTGATAGCGATGAAACTTGCAATAAAACTTGCATTCAGAAATCTCATTGGGGCAGGTTTACGTACCTGGCTAAATGTGATTGTATTGTCGTTCTCTTTTGTGGTCATAATTATGGCAAAAGGTATCCTTGTCGGTTGGGACCGGCAGGCAAAAACAGATATGACCAACTGGGAAATAGGAGGCGGACAATACTGGAACGTGCACTACGATCCTTATGACCCCTTTACGCTGAACGATGGACATGCAACCATTCCCCCGGAATTTAAACCTGAAATTGAGAAAGGGAACATGGTTCCGGTTCTGATCACCCAGGGTACAATTTATCCGGAAGGCCGAATGCAATCCATTCTTATTAAAGGAATTGATCCGGATCAGTCTTTGCTTAAACTGCCAACCCATAAATTAGACACTGCGGTGGGAGCCATACCAGCTGTCATTGGCTCCAATATGGCACGCAGCAATAGACTGAAAAAGGGCGATTATGTTACCATTAGATGGCGTGATGCAAATGGTACATTTGATGCGACTGATATCTGTATTACTGATATTTTTACAACCAATGTCCCGACGGTAGATGTCGCACAGGTTTGGGTGCCGTTGGATAGTTTGCAATCCATGCTGCTATTGCCCGATGAAGCTACTTTATTTACATTCCGCAGTCCTGAAAATATCAGTGCAGTGCCGGATAACTGGAAACTGATGAGCTATAATGCCCTGGTCAAAGACATCGAAGATATGATAAAAACAAAATCGATCGGACAGGCCGTGCTTTATTCGATACTTCTTTTGCTGGCTTTACTGGCAATTTTTGATACGCAGGTACTTTCAATTTTCCGGAGGCAAAGAGAAATAGGAACCTATATAGCTCTTGGGTACACCCGACGCGAAGTAGTCGGTTTGTTTACTATTGAAGGTGCCATGCATGCTGTACTTGCTGCTATTGTGGCTGCCATATGGGGTATTCCGTTACTTATCTGGCTGTCCAGAACAGGGATATCATTGCCTGTCGATTCTGCCGATTACGGTTTTGCTATAGCCGATACAATGTATCCTGTTTATAGCGCTGCATTGGTCATAGCCACCACTTTAATCGTTCTGTTAGCCACAGCAATAGTGAGTTACTGGCCATCGAGAAAAATTGCAAAAATGAATCCAACAGAAGCATTAAGGGGGAGATTACAATGATACGATTTCTATTTAAGGGACTCATACGAGACAGGAGCAGAAGCCTGCTTCCTATAATCGTTGTTGCTATCGGTGTTATGCTCGCCGTATTCCTTCATGGATACATCAACGGTCTCATGGTCGATCTGATTGAACAGACTGCCCGGTTTTCCGCAGGTCATGTAAAGGTTATGACAAAAGCCTATGCAGAAAATATGGACCAGGTACCCAATGATTTGGCTCTGTTGAATGTAACCGCTCTTAAAAAAGAGCTGGCTAAGACCTTTCCGAATATAACATGGGTAACCCGTATTAAATTCGGAGGCCTGATTGATGTTCCGGATAAAAATGGAGAGACTCGCAGTCAGGGACCAGCCATGGGTATTGGAGTCGATCTTCTTTCCAAAAATTCAGATGAAGTGAAGAGACTCAACCTGAAAAAATCGCTTGTAAGAGGTGAACTCCCAAAAGCTACCGGCGACATATTACTGAGCGATGACTTTTCGCGGAAGTTAGACGTAAATCCCGGTGATGAAGTGACCCTCATCGGTTCTACCATGAACGGTGGAATGGCTATTTATAATTTCCGGGTTTCAGGTACCGTCCGGTTTGGCAGCACTGCCATGGACCGCGGGACTGTTATTGCCGATATCAAAGATGTACAGCGTGCGCTGGATATGGATGATGCTGCCGGTGAAATACTCGGTTTCTCTAATACAGGCTACTACAATGATGAACTGGCAGAATCAGTTCTTAACCGGTTCAAGGAGAAATTCAATAATGAGAAAGATGAGTATGCTCCGGTGATGCTGCGCCTGAGAGATCAGGATGGTCTGGCTATGTATGTCGATTTATCGAATAGCATGGGATTTATCGTCACCCTGATCTTTATGATCGCCATGTCGCTTGTATTGTGGAACGCAGGCTTACTTGGCGGCTTACGCCGATATGGCGAAATAGGAATTCGCCTGGCAATCGGGGAAGAAAAAGGACATGTATACCGGACAATGATCTACGAATCGGTAATGATCGGTATAATCGGAACTTTGGTTGGAACATCCGTTGGTCTTTTCTTATCCTGGCTGATGCAAACCTATGGATTGGATATCAGTGAGTTCACTAAAAACTCCACTTCGGCTGTAATGCTGCCAAACATTATCCGGTCCAGGATAACACCCTCTGATTTTTATATCGGTTTCATTCCCGGAGTGATCTCCACTGTTGTTGGAACCGCACTCTCGGGAATCGGAATTTATAAACGCAAAACTGCTCAGTTATTCAAGGAACTGGAAGCATAACATACAATGAAAATTATGAAAACATTACTTTTATTTAGCGCAATCGGGATACTGTCATTAAATATATCCGCCCCGGATGCCGATTTGATATTAAAGAAAGTCGATCAGAATATTTCATCACGAAACCGCATTTTCGAGTCGCAGATGATCATCCATGGTAAAAGAAGCAGTCGTACAATTACATCAAAAACATGGTCCGAAGGCGACACGAAGGCTTTCACCGAATACCTTTCCCCGCCTCGTGAACAGGGAACCAAAATGCTTAAACTCGAGGGACAACTTTGGATATATTCGCCCTCGACCGACAGGACAATACAAATTTCCGGTCATATGCTGCGCCAGTCAGTAATGGGCTCCGACCTTTCGTATGAAGATATGATGGACGACCGTAAGCTTACCGATCTTTATTCAGCAAAAGTCATCGGTAATGAAAAGATCGACGGTCGTTCGACTCATATTCTGGAACTTACGGCCAAAGTATCTGATGTAGCCTATCATATGCGAAAGATTTGGATTGATACCGAACGTTACGTTCCGCTGAAAGAGGAATTGTTCGCAAAAAGTGGTCAGCTTCTGAAGCGTACCACGCTATCTGATGTTAAACAAGTAGCAGGGCGCTGGTTTCCTACAACAATTCTTTATAAAGATATGCTGAAACAGGGCGACGGAACTGAATTTAAAATCCTGAGCATTAAATTCGACCAGAATATTCCTGAATATATCTTTACAAAAGCGGCGTTGAAAAAGTAGATCGATCCTGAATAAAAATTTTTGATAATCATTGTTCTTACAGGATTATGCCAGCCATGATCCTGTTTTATTATATCCATTTCAAATTTTCTCCAATTCAAACATCGAACCTTACATAGTGTTATATTAAAGTATTATCTTT
>CAYUAV010000315.1:0-5251 GCA_964442665.1 uncultured Bacteroidales bacterium | reverse complement strand
CGGTGGTCGCCGTATCATTTATAAGAAAAAATTAATGTTACTATAGTTACACGATACTTCATTTTTCATCGCGGGGTAAAAGGCCATAGAAAAAGTGATTGGCAAATTCCATGATAAGTGCCTGCATAGTAGGATAAAGTTTCTGCAGGTTCGCATCGGATGCTATTTCGGTAATTTTATTACTCATGTATATGAGGAATTCTAATTTTATATCCTTCCTGATATATCCCATTTCCTGGGCATTTTTGTAGTCATCGAATACAATCTCCATCATTTCATCGACTCGTAACTTCCAGTATTTATAAATTTCAGTTTCCGGGTTGCCATAAATATCTTTTACCAATTCTGCGCTTAATTCATTTGTTCCCTCAAATTTCATCATAAGTTGTTGTTTGACTTTTTCAGCAAAGGGAATATCCTTCTGCATTAATTCTCTGTAATCATGCAAAATTTTATCGAACAGATTTTTAACAACCTTTTTTGTTAAATCTGTTTTGTTTGAAAAATAACGGTAGAAGGTCATCTTGCTAACCCCCGCTTCGCGACAAATTTCCTCAATGCTTACCTTCCGAATACCAAATTTCCAGAAAAGATCGCGACTAGTTTTCAAGATGGCATTGTATTTCCCACTGGCAATTTGTTCACTCATAATTTTCTATTATACTAAATTCATACAAATATACGAAAATAATAAAATATAACAAAAAAAGTAACATATTTAATTAATAGTATTTTTTTAATCTGATCCACAGCAATTATTAAGATCAGCCTGAACCGATAAATAATCATCAAAATTTTTAATTTTGCCCGTTCCAATTGTCTGAAGCGCAACGAAAGTGACCAAGCAGAAATGAAGATCATCCATACAACAGATTCCTTAAATATAGTAAAGCCTGTTGTTACCCTGGGTATATTTGACGGGGTGCATCTGGCGCATCAGTCGATAATCAGGAAATTAATTTCCAGGGCCGATGATTTTTCGGGTGAATCGGCGATTGTAACTCTCTGGCCTCATCCCAGAATTGTGCTTAATCATGAAGAGGACCGTATCAGACTTTTAAATACTCTGGACGAGAAAATTGAGCGGCTTGAATTAACAGGAGTACAAAACCTGATTATAATTCCTTTCAATGAAGTGTTGGCAACAATGGCATTCGATCAGTTTATTCGCGAAATTTTATTAGGAAAGATTGGCATGAATCATTTTGTTGTAGGATACAATCATCAGTTTGGACGCAATCGGGAAGGAAATTTTGAAAAACTACAGAAATTGGCACAGGAACTGAAATTTGGATTATCCATGCAGGAACCCGTGCTTATTGAAGGTACCAGGGTCAGTTCATCGATTATTCGCCGGTTGATTATGGAAGGGAATCTGGAGCTTGCCAATAAATTTTTAGGCTACACATATTACTTAACGGGGAAGGTAATTAGCGGCAATAAACAGGGTCGGGATATAGGTTATCCGACAGCAAATATCGAAGTGAATGATATCTATAAGTTACTTCCTCCCAAAGGAGTTTATGCAGTATTTATTGAAACTGACAATATAGTGTATAAAGGGATGATGAATATAGGATGCCGCCCGACATTTAATGAAGATTGCCTTCAGGATACACTTGAGGTGAATCTATTTGATTATGATGGTGATCTGTATAATAAAGAACTGAGAATTTATTTTGTCAGGAAAATCAGGGAAGAAAAGAAATTTAATTCTATTGAAGCGCTAAGGCAACAAATATCGAATGATAAGCGACTGGTAAACAAAATCCTTGATTCCGTCAAAATAACGAACCCGTAAATTGGTTTTTTGAGAATTAAGTTGCCATATTTGGTCTCATTTTATTTTAATAGCATAACGTTACATCATACTGATTAATAATAATTTAAAATTCAGAATATACTCATGAAAGCAGAACTTTTAGTTGAATCATTACCTTATAAGGTGAAAGATATCGGACTGGCCGATTTCGGAAGAAAAGAGATTGAAATTGCAGAAAAAGAAATGCCCGGATTAATGGCCATAAGGGGAAAATATGCAAAGAACAAACCGTTAGAAGGAGCACGAATTACGGGTTCGTTACATATGACCATTCAAACAGCTGTTCTTATTGAAACTCTGGCAGAACTAGGTGCCGATGTACGATGGGCAAGCTGCAATATATTTTCCACACAGGATCATGCTGCGGCTGCGATTGCTGCAAGCGGTATCCCCGTATTTGCATGGAAAGGCGAAACGCTGGAAGAATACTGGCGTTGTACCGAACAGGCGTTGACGTTCCCCGGTGGCAAGGGTCCAAACCTTATTGTTGATGACGGAGGCGATGCAACCCTTTTGGTTCATTTGGGCTATAAGGCCGAAAATGATGCTCAGGTACTTGATAAGACTCCGGCAAATCATGAGGAGAAGGTTATTCTTGAGCTCCTTAAAAAAATTCTGAAGGCCGATCCGGATAAATGGCACAGAGCAGTTAAAGAACTGAAAGGAGTATCGGAAGAAACCACTACAGGAGTGCACCGGTTGTACCAGATGCTTGAAAAAGGAGAACTCCTTTTCCCTGCAATCAATGTAAACGATTCTGTTACCAAATCGAAATTCGATAATTTGTATGGATGCCGGGAGTCGCTGGCCGATGGCATAAAGCGTGCAACGGATGTAATGGTGGCTGGGAAGGTTGTTGTTGTTCTCGGATATGGCGATGTTGGAAAGGGTTGTGCCCAATCGATGCGAGGCTTCGGAGCCAGAGTACTTATAACAGAAATTGATCCGATCTGTGCCCTGCAGGCTGCAATGGAAGGTTTTGAGGTCACTACTATTGAGGATGCACTTAAAGAAGGAAATATTTTCGTTACGGCCACCGGTAACAAAGATGTCATCGGCATTGAGCATATGGTAAAAATGAAGGACCAGGCTATAATTTGTAACATTGGTCATTTCGATAACGAAATTCAGGTCGATAAGCTCAACGCTTTTCAGGGAATAAAAAAGATCAATATTAAACCCCAGGTTGATAAATATATCTTCCCCGATGGACATGCAATTTTCCTGCTTGCCGAAGGGCGTCTGGTTAATCTCGGCTGCGCTACAGGCCATCCTTCATTTGTAATGAGCAACTCATTTTCGAACCAGTCACTGGCTCAGATCGATCTTTGGCAAAATAATTATGAAATTAGTGTTTACAGGTTGCCAAAAAAACTCGATGAAGAAGTAGCCCGGCTACATCTTGATCAGCTTGGAGTAAAACTCACCCGACTTAGTAAGGAACAGGCCGATTATATTGGAGTGCCGGTTGAAGGTCCATTTAAACCCGAGCATTACAGGTATTAGGGTTTTGAATGGGATTATCAGTTTTGGAGTTAAAACAGGCCTTTAGTTGCTTACTATAAGGTAGCCTGTATTGGGATTATAAAACGTGTTATATTTTTTTAAAGGCCACCTTGAAGGACTGTCAATTGTGGGTATCCCCATGCTGGGCAATACATAAACCGAACCACAATGCGGACAGGTTGCCAGGCCATTTAATCCATCAGTTTCAACTGCTATGCTTTCGGGAATATCATACGGGCATGTACGGTCGAATGCATAAAATTCTCCATCGCCGGCATTATAGATAATGACACCATTATCGTCATACCCCAAACTCAATAATCCAATTGTCGAATTGGTTATTACTACTGAAGTTCCCTGTGCACGAAGGATAAAAAATTCAGGATCGGTTTGCAGGTTAATCATGAAATTTACATAAACATCGGGAATGGGATGTCGATCCTCTTTTTTACAGGAAGAAGAAATTAAAGGGATTATCAGGCTAAAAATCAGGAAAAGATGTAATTTTGAGTATCTCATAGGTTTTCTAAACATAACAAATATAGCTTATAACGATTGCAGTAAGTGAATATTTCTCGTCGTATTACATTAATTAATTTAAAATACTTTAAACCATGAAGTTTGCAGATGGAAGTGGCAACCTGGAAATAGTTATTTATATTATTGCCGTAATTGTTGGTCTGGCAGTTAATGCATACCGCAACTATAGTAAACGAAATACAAAAGAGCAGCCAAAACCGAATCAGGCCGAACCTGATTTTCCTGAAATTCTTTTCGATCCTGGATTTCCGGAACAGGAACAGACTTATGAAGTGAGCGAACCAGAAGAAAGAGAGGTAGTGATCAGCGATGAAGTACACGTTGAGAAAAATGCAGAATTAGCTGATCAACCTGTAACTATTGATATTGTGGAAGAGAAAGAAGGTGTTTCAACCTTGCATTCTACTACGGAACAATTAAGCACTGATAAGATCGACGAATTTGGTCTTCAGATGACTGATAATCTCTATTCGGCAATAGCTGATTCGGAGCATGTGATAACTGATCTTCAGGAGGAGGTTGTATCTGAGATTGCTGCATTCGATTTGAGAAAAGCGGTTATTTTCTCTGAGATCTTAAATTCTAAATATATCAATAGCAACTATTAATCAGGCACATAACATGTTTGCCCTTGATTAAATTCTAAATATTTTATTATCTTTGCATCATAAAGAGTTCCGTTAATCCACGGAATTCTTTTTGTTTTTATTGCATAAATGTACTGAGGAGGAATAATAATGTCAAAGTATTCTTACATTACCGAAGAAGGATTACTAAAGTTAAAGGAGGAACTTGAACATTTAATGAATATTGAGCGGCCGGCTATCTCAAAACTTATTGCTGAAGCTCGCGATAAAGGCGATTTGACGGAAAATGCTGAATACGATGCAGCCAAAGATGCCCAGGGGATGCTTGAGATGAAGATCAATAAACTGAAGGAACTGATTGCCTCTTCAAGAATTATAGACGAGTCGAAAATTGACACCAGCAAAGTTCAGATACTTAATAAAGTAACAATCAAGAATAAGAAGAATGATTCTACCATGTGCTATACCATCGTATCGGAAAGTGAAGCCGATTTAAAAGCGGGTAAAATCTCTGTTAATACTCCGATCGCAAAAGGACTTTTGGGCAAAAAGGTTGGTGATGTGGTAGATATTACGGTTCCTTCGGGAACTATACCATTCGAGATTATACAGATTGGCCGGTAAATCATTGAATTCAAAACTAAAAACCATACCGCAATGGCTACTTTATTTACACGTATTGTTAACGGCGAAATTCCTTGTTATAAGGTTGCTGAAGATAATCGTTTCTTAGCTTTTCTTGATATTAATCCACTGACAAAAGGCCATACATTGGTTATACCTAAAGAAGAGGTAG
>CAYUAV010000314.1:3021-5264 GCA_964442665.1 uncultured Bacteroidales bacterium | reverse complement strand
CGTATTACAATCTTAATTTTTCCGGCTGCGGCTATATATCGCTGACAGGAGCATTGACTGTTTCGAACGATCTGACTATAAACGGCGGTAACCTGCTCCTGAATGGTTATAATACCTCTGCTGTAAACCTGACACTCACAACAGGGAATATTCAACTGGGCAACAATAACTTTTCAATGACCGGAACGCTGTCAGGAGGCTCTGCTTCAAGTATAGTAGTAACCGACGGAACAGGATACATGGTTCGCAATGCCAGTGCTGCATTACCTATCGATTTCCCTGTAGGAACTGACGGATTTTACGATCCGGTTTCGATTACTGCGATAAATAATACCACCGGCACAATCAATGTACGAACTATAGCTTATAGCGCTTTGGGACCAAAATATGTTGCACGGTACTGGGACATGATAACCAGTGTGGCCGGAAAAATTATTACGGCTGCATTCCAGTATGATGCTGCTGAGATTACAATAGCGCCTAATGTAATATATTATAAGCCCGGAGCAGGTGCCTGGCAAACCCCTGCAGGTACACAGGGTTTTGGTGCCAATTCGTTCAGTATTACAGGCACATCCAGCATAACTACTGTTAATTCATCCTGGACTGCAGGAGCTGTTGGAACTTACTATTCATATCAGACCGGTGACTGGGATGTACCTACGACATGGACATCAGATCCGGGAGGGACAACCCAGGTGGGCAGCACTGTCCCGGGTGATAATGATGCCGTCGTTATCCTCGATGGCAGAACAGTGAGCCTGCCTGCTGATGTAGCAGCAGCCTCACTTAATATTACAATCAACAGCGGGGGTATTATTGATATGTCGACTTACCGGTTCACAGCAGGACTTGCTTCATTGAAAGGGGAAGGAATCCTGAAGTTAGCTTCGGTAAGTTTCCCGACAGCTACTGTAAATACATTTGTGGATGCCGGAGGAGGTACCACAGAATATAATAATGCGGCCAATTTCATTTTTCCTGCTGCCCAGGCTACTTATAATAACTTAATTCTGAATGCACCGGGGATTGTTGCCACACAAATGAGCGACATAATGCTGAATGGTGACTTATATATTGATCAGGGAACGTTCAGAATAAATAATGATGCATCAACTACAAGAAGAAGTCTCACTGTTAATGGTGATGTTTTAGTGGATAATGGTGCTTCAATTACTGTCGGCCTGGGTAATACCTTTACAACTTCAGTATTAAATGAAGAAGGCGGAACAGCACCATTCATTAATTATTACTCACTTAACACACATACAATAATATTATACGGGGACCTTACAAATAATGGCACTATACGATTTACCAACCAGGCTTACCCCGTATTTGATGCTTTTCCGGCCCAGGGTGCTGCTACAGTTTATTTCATGGGAGCCACAAATAATACCCTCACTTGTAATAACACCACAGACTTCTATAATCTGGTTCTGGATAAAGGAATTGACCAGAGTTTTACACTTACCGTATATTCTTCTGCTTATGCCAATTTCAGGTTATTTGGTGCAAATACAGCAGGTGGCTACAGGGCAGACCCCGTTGACCCGAATCCCAATCTCAGGAAAGCATTATGGATACGGACGGGTACTTTAGAATTGAAAGGATTGGTAGTAATACCCTCACTTACCGAATCGACTTCGGTACCTCCGGTTTGTTACTCAGGAACCAACGGTCCTAATTCCGATTTCTATATTCCAGCAAACGGTGCATTAATACTGAACGGACCCGATGTAATAGTTCTTTCAACCGCTGACGATTACCGGGAAGTAAATATTGCATACAATGTCAGCGGAGGAACCGGTTTGGTTAACGGAATCGGTTTAAGCGGATGTAGCTCGTTTTCAATACTTGGGAAGTTACAAATTAATAATGGCTATTTTTCTACCCGCGAATCGGGTGGCTTCATTACCTGGGACTGGGCTTCCGGACAATTCGAACTTAATGGCGGACAGGTGGATGCCAAACAATTCCGCGCTGCAGGTGGTGCCAGTGGTCTTGCTTCATTTGCCCAAACAGGAGGAACTCTTTATCTGCGTGGCCGTTTCCAGCGTACACCGACACAATACTTAAGTGTAAATGACCTGAAAGATTTTTCTTCAGCCACCATCAACACAACCCGCAATGCAGCAGCCTTAAATGGTGATTATGGAACTTTTAATGTGAATGCTACTGAGAATGTCTTTAACATGTCAGGTGGAACCATATATATTTATGATGTTTGCGGCACAGGAGGA
>CAYUAV010000314.1:0-3011 GCA_964442665.1 uncultured Bacteroidales bacterium | reverse complement strand
GTATTGTCATCCACTGCCAATATCAATGTTACAGGCGGTACACTGAATATTGTTCCCACAACAGGAAGTGGAACCGATGCAACAGCTTACCTGGTGGAAAGTAATGCTCCGATTAATAATCTGGTAATCAACAGGGTCAGCGGAACCTCGCCGGTGCAGCTTGTTACCTATTCATTACATGTATTGAAAAATCTTACACTGCAGTCAGGAGTTCTGGATGCCAATAACCTGGATGTGACCATTGGCGGGAATTTCTCAATAATCGGCGGAACAACGTATACCACCGGAACAAACCGGACAATATTTAACGGTTCAGGTAACCAGGTCATGACCGTTAACCTGGCAGCACCACTTACTCTAAATAAATTAGTTATTGACAAGGCATCAACTGATATCTTAACGCTTGGAGGTACACAAAATACTATTAATGTTTCCGATTCACTGAAATTAATAACCGGACGCCTGAATGATAACGGTAAGACTGTTAATTGTGCTGCTACTATCTATAATTCGGGGATCCATTACGGTGCAGGCAAACTTGTAGCAAATGGAAAAATCCTTCAGAATATTGCAGGTGACTGAACCGTAATTTTCGAAAATCTTTAATTAAATAATACCAATGCTGCTGAAGCTCCTGTGTCACTCACCGCTAATACTACCGTCAACGGTCAACTTACATTTTCACAGGATAAATTGTTCAATATTAGTACTTATAATCTTACACTCAGTTCAACAGCCTCGGTAATTAATGCAGGTACTGCACGATATATTCAAACAGCAGGAAATGCCGGTGACGGAGGTCTTACTATTGTGTATACTTCTTCAGCTCCAATAACTTTCCATGTTGGTGCTCCTTCAACAAGTCATGCTGTGGCAAATTATACACCGGCTACGATTGGTTTTAGTGCCGATCCAGCTACATTTGGCTCTATAACTGTTGTTCCGACCGGATATGAACATCCGAGTACTACTATAAACGGTCAAAGTCTCACATACTTCTGGAGAATCAGATCATCAGGTTTTATGGGAATAGTGCCAAATTCGATTATCCATAGCTTCACGTATTCACAAAACGATGTTGTTGGAACGGAAACCAATTATATCCCGGCATTATACGATAGAAGCGGTTATTTATGGATTAACGGTACAAATGCAAATCCACCAATAAATATCGCGACCAATACTTTTACTGACTGGTATGCACCAGGTGTAAGCGATATTTATCTGGATGCTGATTATACAGCCGGCGATAATGCTTTCGGTACCCCTACTATATTTTACAGCAGGGCCAATGGTAACTGGAATGTACCAAGCACGTGGTCGAATACAGGACATACAGGTGCGCCAAGTGCAACAACACCCGGAATTAATGATATCGTTATTATAGGAAATAGCAATACAATTACGCTTATTCAAAATGAAAATTGCGCCAGCCTGCAAATAGAAGCTGGATCTACATTAGATATCTATACCTATACGGGCAGTAATTTTGGGATGGTATTGAATCATCCTAATGGAAATGGATTATTCAGAGTAACCACACCCGTCGCCCCAGGATGGGATTTTCCACAGTTGTTTACTTTTCCATCTGGAGACTTTTCTGATTACAATGTAAATGGTGGCACTACTGAATATTATGATATAGATGGAACCGCAGGAGCGTTATACATCCTGCCTCCAAATGTTACTTCTTATGGCAATCTGATCTTACGTGCACGCGGTGGTGATAATATCGTACTTCCAAATAACAGCTATACAACAATTTACGGCGATTTGACAGTCACAGGTAATACAACCACAGCATGGATAGCCATGAGTTGGAATACAAATATCAATCATTATCACTGGTCGCCCATTTATGATCCTACAATTGAAAAAACAATATACATTACCGGCAATCTGACTATAAACGCCGGAACATTCATTTATATGGACGATGAAGCTCCCCAACACCTGATTGTGGATGGTGATATTACAATCGATCCGGGTGCTGCAATGGATGTTTATAATAACTATCCGATCAATAACGGCGGGGCTCCCAGAAATAATACATTGTCCATCGGTGGCAGTTTAATAAACAATAGCAGTATTGCAAATAGTGCCCGCTTTATTACAGGCAATAATTATGTTAATGTTACATTCTTTGGTACAGATAATGCTTCTGTCACAAATACAGCCGGAACTCCAAATACAACTTTTAACAATGTAACTGTTAATAAAGGAGTTTCGCAAGCCACAACGCTTACGGTGGATATTGGCGGTACATTAAATACTCCTACTGATGGCTGGCTGACACTTAGCAATGGTACACTGATATATGACAGAACAGGAGATCTTTCTGTTACTACCACCAGTATTTTTAACATTCCGGCAACTTCAGGTCTTTATATAAATACGCCTTCCAATGTTTATATTGCCAATGCTAATTCCAACAATAACGATGTTTATCTTAATGGTAAGATCACACTTATAAGTGGTAATGTTTATGTCGGACCGGCCGCAGCTCCGAATAATAATAACGATATTGAATATTCGGGAGGGGGTTACTCGGAAATTGATATTCAGGGAGGAAATCTGATCGTAAACGGGCAGGCTCGCCGTAATCCTGCCACTACAGCAGGTGTCCTGAAGTACCATCAAAGTGCAGGTCAGGTTGTCATTAATGGTAACAATCCCCTTACATCGAATGCTAAACTGGAAATTGTTAATGCAGGTTCAATATTTAATATGAGCGGCGGAACACTGTATATTGTCAGAGGCGGCGGCGGTTCTACTTATGGCGATCTATACCTTCGTCCCGCATCTTCAACGGTTACGGGAGGTGAAATTATTTTCTCCCAGGTATCGCCCTACTGGACGTATGATGCTGTTCAAAATTACATTCTCGATGCAACAGTTCCATTGAACAATTTGACTATCACAGGAAAAACAACCGGTACAAACAGGAATGCTACGGTAACTTTACTGATCAGTCCGCTTGTACTGAACGGTACCCTGGAACTTACCAATAA
>CAYUAV010000313.1:0-5272 GCA_964442665.1 uncultured Bacteroidales bacterium | reverse complement strand
ATTAAATAAAAGTCCAAACCAAGCGAATTTTTTATAGATTCGCTTGGTTTATTTCTAAAGCATATCAATTCATGATGTATGAAATTAATTGTATTCCTTATTTTATTCTTGCTGCTGTTCTCTTCCTGCAGGAAACTAGTACAAAATGAATTTCCTGAGTTTCTCCCTGTACCTGTGGTAAACAGCATTCTTATAGCTGATAGCCTCATTAAAGTTCATGTTTCGCTGGCAGAAAAGCTGGATACCTATAAACTCGGGTGGGTTGAAAACGCAAGGGTAAGTCTATGTACCGACGGCCAGTTCACCGAGGAATTCAGTTATAGTGAAAAGGGCTTTTATTCGGGTATCACCATCGTTGAACCCGGAAAAACCTATTCCTGCGAAGTGGAAATACCCGGTTTTGAAACGGTAAGCTGTATCGATTCTATTCCAGAACCGACCGAATTTCTGGATATTATTCATAAAAATATTGCGGGATTTGATGTAGAAGGGATGTCATATCCGTCAATCACATTTACCTTTAAAAGCAATCCGGTCAAGTCAGAGTATTATGAAGCGGTCATCAAATTTTTTGATTACGGAAGCACGTCCAATGCCTTGATAATATATATAACCGACCCGGTATTGCTTAATGAGGGTTTGCCGATAGCCGTTTTTAGTAATGAGCTCATTAAACAAGATACGTACACCATGTCTTTGAACTATACCACCGGAAGCGCCAGTAGTATTGACAATGAACCTTTACACACTGACCTGTTTCTCTTATGTCTTGAACTCCGCAGCATCAGTTACGATTATTACAGGTACGTAAAGGACCTCTATCTGTATGAAACGGGCAGGTATCCTGCCATAGTGGGTGGCGTGGTTACTCCTTTTCAGTTGCATTCAAACGTGGAGAACGGACTGGGCATTTTTGCCGGGTATTCCCATGTGGTTTCCGATACTATCTTTCCCGGATCTGTTAAAAATATCAGTGAGTATGGGCCGGAGTAAAAACATAGGATTACTTTTTCTTTTCATCACTGCGGGATTATATGTTCAGGGCCAGATCCGGATTTCGGGATTTGTAAAGGACAGCATCATAGGTGAAGTCCTGATCGGGGCCCACGTCATCGAAAAAGACGCCGGTCATGCCACCGGCACCGACAACAGGGGATACTTCAGTATGGTAGTAAACACCCCGGTTTTTTTGCAGGCTTCATTTGTAGGGTACGAGTCGAAAGAGATATTTTTAAATTCCGGGAGTGATAGTATATTAGTTATTGCCCTTGCACCAGGTACCGAGCTTGAAGAAGTGGTTATTAAAGCGTCGGGAAACCATTCATTTAACACTGTATCCATCAACCGAGAGCAGATGTTGCTCACCCCGTCGCTTGGTGCTACCCCTGATATTCTGAAAACCCTCCAACTGCAGCCCGGCATCCTGTCGCAGAACGAAGGCTCAAGCCTTCTGCTGGTAAGAGGCGGGAATCCCGGTGAAAACCTGTACCTGCTCGACGATGTACCCCTGATCTATGTGAACCACCTGGGAGGGTTTATGTCGGTTTTCAACCCGGATATGATCAATAACATTACTCTTTACAAAGGAGGTTTTCCGGCCCGGTATGGAGGCAAACTCTCATCGGTTGTCGATATCACCCAACGCGAAGGAAGCAGTTCGGGCTTCAAAGGTTCTTTTGGTATCGGAGTCACTGATGCTTCCTTTACATTTGAAGGTCCGTTCCGAAATAAAAAAATAACGTGGATCGTAACCGGACGTAAAACTCTGACCGATCTCCTATTACTCACAGCCAGTAAACTAGCATGGGGAGATTATCTGCTTTCTTATGGATTTCATGACATAAATAGTAAATTTTCCTGGAGGCCAAACGAGAAAAATAGTGTGCACCTGAATATTTACCAAGGCGATGACTATCTGAACTATTGGTACAACCAGAAAGAAGAAGGCTATGCACTGAAATCAAGGTTTACCGATATCTGGGGTAACTTGCTGGCTCCTGTGAAATGGAACCATGTACTTTCACCCCGCCTGTTTGTATCTAACGGTCTTTCATACACCCGGTACAGGATTAAATATTTGAATACCCTATTGGTATCAGGGGAATCGGAAATACAGAATAATAAAACTCAGTACCTGTCCTCCGTACAGGATATTCTGCTGCACTCGGGCTGGAAATATCGCCCTCTTAAATCCCTGTCAATTGAATACGGTATCCAATCAGCCTTCCTGGTTCATACTCCGAATCAGAATTTCAACTCAACACCAGAAAGGATCGATGCCTTGGAAACTTCTCTTTATGCCGATAATACCCTGACGTTATTCAATAACTCTGAAATCAGAATAGGAGCCAGATTGACGGATTATATCACCGATAATCTCAACCGACTTTGTTTTGAGCCCCGAATAAATATGGATTTCGGGCTAGGCAAAAACCAAATGGTAAACCTGAGCTATATGAGAATTAATCAGCATTCGCACCTGATCTTTACTTCCCAGACCTTCCTGAACAACGAAATATGGGTGCCGGCTGATGAATCCATCCCTTCTGCACAGTCAGACCAGTTTATGGCCGGATGGAACATCTCGTTTGACAGGAACCGATATCAGGCATCAGTAGAAATATATTATAAAGAACTCCGTAACCTGGCTACTTATCGTGAGGGTTATACAAGCCTGCTAGGCGATGGCAAGTGGCGGACAAAGATCGAAATCGGGGGTACAGGAACAGCCTATGGAGCAGAATTTCTGTTTAAAAAAAATATCGGCAGACTGACCGGTTTCCTTAATTATACTTACTCAAAAGCAACCCGGAAATACGAGGGCATTAATGAGGGACAGGAATATGTATTCGAATATGACCGTCCTCACACCGGTTCAGTCAGCCTGAGTTACCGGATAAACGACAAGCTGACTTTCTCAGCTGTATGCGTCTATCAGACAGGTCTTCCTTACACACCAGCCATCGGGAGGCAGTACACTCCTGACCTGAAAGATATGGATGGTATATATCCATATTACTACGAAGCCCTTATCTATGGCAATCGGAACAGCGAACGCATGAGAGATTACCACCGCTTGGATATTGCATTGGTTTATAACAAGCTAACAAAGAGACGAAAATTACACTCGACCTGGACTTTTTCTGTCTATAATGTCTACAACAGGCAAAATCCCTATTATTACTATTACAATGTAACCGGTACCGGGGAAATTTACTATCCCGGACCCCAATATGATTACTGGAAGGTCAAGCTATATCAGGTGAGTTTTTTCCCTATACTCCCTTCTGTTTCTTATAAAGTGTATTTCGACAGTACTTCGTTTCAACGCATCAAACCTAAAACAAGCTTTAAGCAGAAAATAAACAACTGGTTATACTATGAAAACTAGCAAGATCATTAATAAAACAGGTCTACTATTTACGGTCATAATTATGATAGGAATATATGCCTCTGGCCAGGAATCCTATATTAAGCACCGTTGGAATATTAAGGCAGGCTATGCATGCTATAAAACAGGTAGTTATATTGGTAATAAAGAAGAGACTACTGGCAATTACCGGATCGAGGCCAATTATGGTTTTTTTAAATATATTGAGACCGGAGCTTATTTTGGGGGTTCAAGATTTGAATATTATCAGCCTGTTGACTCCATGTCTTTCATTCCGAAAGGCTATTTTGTTCCATTTTATGGGGTGAATTGCAATTTTCATCTCTTGCCGTTCGTCATAAATAAAGGAGACTTTAGATTCGATTTATATATAATTTTTAAATATGGAAGTCTTGTTCTAAAAGATAAAAGATCAGGTGAACTATTTAATAAAAATGAATACGCTCTTGGCAGTGGTGTGTGTTTTTATTTATGGAAACATATTGGCTTCTATACAGAAATATGTTATGGTAATTATATTTACGAAAATACATTTTCTAATAATCATACAAAATTCAGGTATGGTTTGTCATTGAAGTTTTAGGAAATTAAATTCCCAGACTATATTATAATAGCTTCTGATACCCTACCACATCCAGTATTTTCCTGAACTTCTCTCCTACTTCCCGGAAATGTGCGCATTTTTCGTAACCAGCCTTTTCAAACAGTTTAACACTGTTAGTATTTTCCGCTGATATAATCCCTATCAGCACTTTTATTTCTCCGGAATTCCGGGCATCATCTTCCAAATGCTCTAAAGCTGCCGAACCAATTCCCTTTCCTGTATATTCCTGATTCAGGTAAACTGTAACTTCCGCGGTCCTGTCATATGCAGGTCTGTCTTTATAAGAGTAATTGCCTATTTTATGGCAAAAATGATTATATTGTAGGAAAAAGAATGTCATGGAAATAATCAAAATAATAAAGAAGTATAATAGCAAAAGCAAATGTATAGCCTATCTTGAAAGACAAAGATGGGAGAATTTACCTGTTTGTCCGTATTGTAGTTCAACGAGAAGCTCAAAAAAACTTAAAGAATTTAGGCATTCATGCCATGAGTGTGGAAGATCTTATAGCGTTTTGGTAGGAACCATTTTTGAGTCAACAAAACTTCCAATAACGAAATGGTTTGTAGCCATTTGTTTAATATTGAATGCAAAGAAGGGAATATCATCGCTTCAATTGGCAAGAGATTTAAAGGTTAATAAAAATACTGCCTGGTATTTACAGAAACGCATACGACGTGCCATGCAGGACAATGATTCCATTTTGCAGGGCATAATTGAAATTGATGAAACATATGTTGGAGGAAGCCTCACAAATAAGCATTATTTCACAAAGGTGAAATCCGGGAAATATCATAAAACTGGAATGGAGCACAAGGTGCCTGTTTTGGGTATGATGGAGAAGGGAGGAAAGATAAAACTCAAAGTCCTGAATAAAGCATGGGGAAATGAAATTAAACCTTTTATAAAAAGTCATATTGATAAAAAAAGTACAATAATTACTGATGGATTTGGAGGGTATTATGGGCTTGATAAATACTTTAGTAAACATGTGATACTGAATCATTCGGTATACGAGAGAAAAAAGAAAAACTATAGTCTTAGTACACTTGAAGGATATTGGACACTATCAAAGAGGGCAATAACAGGTCAGTATCATAAGATTTCCAGGGACCATTTACAGGATTATTTGAATGAGCTGACCTTTAAGTTCAATAACAAAGGTGATAACATATTTAATATACTAATAAACAATATGTTATTAAAGAATTATGCCTTTATCTAGGAAATTACTCTCGAGAGGGGGATTAAAGAGGTTGTGTATTTTACCTCGGGA
>CAYUAV010000312.1:0-5289 GCA_964442665.1 uncultured Bacteroidales bacterium | reverse complement strand
TGAAATCACCAAGCGAATTAAAATTTTTCTGAGTCATCCATGTTTCCAGGTCACTTAAAATACTCTTAAGATGGGGTATGCCATTTTTATAAAGCGCTGAAACTATCTGCACGGCAGAAGCACCAGCCAGGATCTGCTTGATCACTCCATCAGCGGTGTGAATACCGGTCGATGCAATCAGTGAGCAATTCACTCTTTCAGCCATAATGGCTATCCAGCGTAATGACTGGTAAATATCGCCCGGAGTGCTTAACACGGCTCCGCTGGTAACTTCCAGTGAGTCAAGATTAATATCGGGATTATAAAAACGATTGAACAGAATCAGCCCATCAATCCCGGTTTGAGAAACCTTCATAAGAAATGCAGCCAGACTCGATGAATAAAAGCTCAATTTGACAAATAATGGTATATTGATCTGATTCCTGACCGCGTCAATTATATCAAAATATACTTTTTCGTTTTCGGAGGCGGTTTTATGAATATCAGCCGGAAGATTGAAGATATTGAGTTCCAGCGCATCGGCACCTGCTTTTTCAATCTGGCCGGGGAAATAGGTCCAGTTATTTGCATCCAGGCAATTTATACTGGCAATAACAGGTATCTTCAGTTTATCTTTCGCATTTTTAATGAGCTCTAAATAACTGGTTGTTGTTTCCTTAGGACCATCAAAATAATCATAAAACTCAAGGGTTTCGGGATAAATAAAACCTGCCGAACTCATGGCATTTAACTGAATATTCATATCACGCAGTATTTCTTCTTCAAAAAGGGATTTCAGAACAACAGCAGCAGCGCCATTCTTTTCCAGTTCAGTTAAAGAAGCAATATTATCGGTTAATCCGGAACTTCCGGCAATAAGCGGATTCTTAAGTTTCAGCCTTCCGTATTGTGTTGTAAGATCAATCATAAGTGAATTATTATTAATGTTATCGGTTTGTAAAGTAACAAATTTCCTGTATAAATCGTTTAAGTGATTGTTTGTTTACTTTAACTGGTTTTTTCTCAGTAACTTTATACTGATCAACCAATGCGATTATATAAGTATTGTTAATTAAAAATTTGGTATTGTACCTTTTAGATTGTAATTTGACTTTGTAAAATCCTATTGATATGAAAATTTATGTATTACCCTTATTGCTCATAGGTTCAATGATGCTGAGCAGCTGCAACTATTTCAAGAAACACCGGTTGTTTTCAAAAGATGCTGATAGTGTTCTTGACATGACTATTGAAGAACCAAAGCCAATGATTGAAGATACAACCAGTATGCTCTTTGAAGAAGTTGAGCAGCCGGAAATCAGGCAAACGCCAACTCATAATAATGGTCACTATTTTATGATTGTTGGCAGTTTTCAAAACTATAACCTGGCAAAACTATATTCCGAAAAGATTCAGCAAATGGGATATGAGTCGCAAATAATTGATGCTTCAAATGGCTTCCACCGGGTATCGGCAAAAACGTATAACGATTTTCAACAGGGAATTAGTGAAATCGATGATTTTCGCGCCAACATTACTCCTGGTGCCTGGCTTCATGTGAAACGATAATTTTTTCATTCCATAGAAAAGGGGTGTTTTTTGCACCCCTTTTTTATTGATTTCCAGTCATTATAAATAACGGCTGAAATTCAAAGCTTTTATAATGAGGCCGGAGACGTTCGGCATTATAGTGTCGTTTTATATCAACTTTTTTATTGGTGCTGGTCACTACGTCGATTGGAGCATTATCGTACCTGCCGTTTCGCAGAACCACGAGGCGGCCATGAATTCCTTTCAAAATCAAATCGAGTGCGAGATTACCGTATGCCATCGGGACAATGGAATCAATAGCATCGGGGTCGCCACCGCGAACAAGATATCCGAGTTGCTGATTAATAACATTTACCCGTTGTCCGTTGTTGTATTTGGGTGATAATTCCCTGATTTTAGCAGTAATCATATCGCCGATACCTCCAAGTTTGGCATGACCGTATGCGTCTTTTTCAAGTGAGCGGAAGATCATCTCGGTATCTCCAGCTAACATAGCCCCTTCCGATACAAGTACAACCGAATAGCGACTTGGATTTTTATTCCGGTCATCAACGAGTAAGGAGGTCAGCTTTTCAATATCGAATTTGTATTCCGGTATGACGCATCGGTTTGCTGCTCCGGCCATAGTCGGAAGCATGGCCGTGAAACCTGCGTAACGTCCAAAGACTTCAAGCACAAGAATTCGTTCGTGCGAACCTGCTGAAGTACGGAGTGTATTGCACATGTGTATGGTTCGTGTCACACACGTGCTGAAACCAATACAGTAATCGGTTCCGGGCACATCATTATCCATGGTTTTCGGGATGGCAACTACTTTAAATCCTTCGGAATACAAACGAACAGCGTAACTTAAGGTATCATCTCCTCCAATAGGTATCAGATAGTCTATTCCTAAATATTCCAGGTTCTTAATGATTTCCGGAGTGAGATCGTTCATCTCTTCGGTATACCGGTCTTTGTATTGCGGAGGGACATTCATCAGGGGTACATGACTCGGTCTGGTTCTTGAAGTGTGTAAAAAAGTCCCGCCGGTTCGTCCGGCTTTGTTTACTATTTCTTCTGTCAGTACATAATATTTATCGCTGTTATCAGCTTTTTTATCGCGAACAAATTCAAGAATACCAGCCCAGCCGCGTCGTAAGCCCAATACCTGGTATCCTTCCCGTATGGCCCGGATTGTTATTGCACGAATGGCCGGATTCAGTCCTGGTACATCTCCTCCTCCTGTAAGAATGGCAATTGTACCTTTCTTTTTTTTGACTTGTGCCATAATTTTTGCAGTTTAGGTTGTGGTCAGTTGTTAAATATAAGGAAAATTTTGCATTGTTTTCAAATGCGAATAAAGCCAAAAAGAAGGCATAAAATAAAACAGGGCTTTTCAACCCTGTTTACTACCATTGAAGTATCTTAAAGAAATCGTAGTCTTCCGGATTCGGTATAATTTTTTTGGCTTCTTTATAATCATCTTTTGTAATATAGTGTAGGTTATTATGGTAAACAAGCTGAGCCCTTTCCGAAGTGATATTAACCAGCCGAGGTCGTATCTTACCATGTTCATCTTCAACATCTTTAAGGAAAAGGGGTGCGATATTGCCGGCAGGATCAGCTGTAACCATACAACCTGTCACACCGTCCTGAAAGAGCTTCATGATACCCGTGCCAAGGAGTGTTGCATAAGCCAGATCGAAGGCTATAGGGCGGCAGCAACGGAGTTCATAACCTAATTCATTCGGACGGCTTTTTACATCGACCCCTAATTTCTTTAATTTTCGTTGAACCAGCATATTAAAAATATGTGATTTACTTACGTTACCTAGTTCAGGATGACCATGATCGTCATATGTGAAATTAATGCCGGTACCTTCAATTTCCTCATCGCTCATAAAATGAAGAACTCCTTCACTCACAACAGCAACACCATGAGGTATATCCAGTATTCTGCGCTTAAGCATCGATGAAATGATTAAACGTGTAATTTTATCGAATGTAATTTTCGTTTTATTGAACATTTCAGGGATAATGATCATTGGCAAATGACAGGCTGTACCGATACCAAAGGCCAGGTGTCCTGCTTCGCGGCCCATAGCTGATACAATGAACCAGTTACCGCTTGTTCTTGCATCCTCATAAATGGTTGTTGCCAGCCTGACTCCTTCTTCCTTTGCCGACTGGTAGCCGAACGTTGGACTGCCTTCCGGCAAGGGTAGATCGTTATCAATTGTTTTTGGCACATGTATATTAGAAACTTTCACATGATTCGAAGCAAGATATTTGGCAAGGCGATTGGCAGTTGAGGCTGTGTCGTCGCCTCCGATAGTAACGAGAAGCGTAACATTATTATTCGTGAAAAAATCAGTTGTGAATTCATTGTCCTTTGGTTTATAACGACTCATTTGTAGGGCTGATCCTCCACGTGTAAATATTGTATCCGCGAACGTAAAATCGAGCTCATCAAACTTGGTTTCACCTGAAAATAACGTTTTATAGCCTTCGTTTATTCCCAAAACACGATATCCGGCATTTAAAAAAACTTTTGTGACCGATCCTATTACGGTATTAATACCAGGTGCAGGCCCGCCGGCACAAAGAATTGCAATAGCGTCTTTTTTCATTGTTAAATATTTATGCAGTCGAATTAATTGAACTATTATTTTTTGAGCGGCAAAGATGCTAATATATTTTTAAAAAATGAACTGGGCGGTAGTCTAAATCAACCTGATTTTTAAACGGGAAACAGATATTGGTTGCCCAAAAAACCTATAGTCATGGCCATGCGGAATAATTACAAGGATGAATATTTCTGACCTGATATGATTAAAGCTCAATAATTTGTTCACGATTCGGGCCAACCGATACTATTACAATAGGTATTCCAAGTTTTTCTTCCAGATAATGAATATAACTCAAAAGATGCCCGGGTATATCTGCCAGACTTTTTGCATTACTGAGATTCTCGTCCCAGGCAGGTAGTTCATCATAAACTGGCTCTTTTACCTTTGCCAGATCATAGGGAAAGAAATCAATAATTCCGTTATCCGTTTTATAATCTGTGCATACTTTAATGGTCTTAAATCCTGATAAGATATCTGCTTTGGTCATAATCAGTTTTGTAACGCCGTTGAGCATAATGGAATACTTCAGGGCAGGTAAATCGAGCCATCCGCAACGACGAGGCCTGCCGGTTGTAGCTCCAAATTCCAAACCTTTTTCCCTGAGTTTTTCGCCGGTATCATTATTTAATTCAGTAGGGAACGGGCCGCTACCAACCCGCGTACAATAGGCTTTGAAGATTCCAAATACTTCACCTATTCTGCCAGGTGCAATACCAAGACCTGTACAGGCACCGGCACATATAGTATTTGAGGAAGTTACAAAAGGATAAGAACCAAAGTCAATATCCAGCAAGGTACCCTGGGCCCCCTCAGCCAAAATCGTTTTTCCCGACTCCAGGGCTTTATTCAGATAGTGCTCGCTTTCAATCAGATGAAATTTTTTTATGGTTTCAATTCCTTCAAACCAGCCTTTTTCGTATTCAGCAAGTGAATATTCGAAATCGTACAAAGCGAGTAGTTGTGTATGTTTCTCTGTTAGCGCTTTATAGCGGTCCATGAAATCGGATCCTACTATATCTCCTACTCTTAGCCCGTTGCGGCCTGTTTTATCCATATAGGTCGGACCAATTCCTTTAAGGGTGGAACCTATTTTTGTATTACCTTTTGCTTTTTCTGAAGCAGCATCGAGAATACGATGGGAGGGAAG
>CAYUAV010000311.1:3105-5292 GCA_964442665.1 uncultured Bacteroidales bacterium | reverse complement strand
TTAACCAGATCGGAGGTGAAAAGCAATTCCTGCTGATCGTGGAATTTAAGCTTATATATAGGGTCCATCCTGAGGAGTTCCAGGACTTCGGTCAGCTTTATACCCAGATCGGCAAAAATCTTTTTATACGTATCGGGCATCATGAGCAGAGTGGCTCCTATATCGAACCTGTATCCATCATGAATTATTTGTCCGCAGCGCCCTCCCGGAAATTCATTTTTCTCAAAAATGGTAACATGAAAACCCTGACGGGCGAGATAGATTGCAGTTGTAATCCCACCAATACCTGCCCCAAGAATAGCAACGTCCTTTCTAGTCACAATTGAATTACGTAAAAAATAACGGTCTAAAAATAATTAATGAGAGACATCAAACATAATACCATTTTTGAAAAAACTGATACAATTTTATCAGGAATTATTTGCTGAAAAACAATTTATAATGATTTTAAATTCATTCACAGGTTTAAAAATTGACTTTCTAAACTGCAACCTACATCTGATACAATACATTGTTCAATAAACAGATGCGATAAAATCACTAATGCTGATCGGTATAACGCCACCAGGCAAAAGTGATCATCATTCCAGTCAGACTAGTGAAAATCACAAGTAAAAAGCTCAACCATAGATGCGATTCGCCAGGAATATTAGCAGCTAAAGTACAATATGCCGGAACCGACCAGTGATAATAGAGTGAAACAGCCGGCATACCCACTCCGATAAACTGACTCATTATCATAATCTATATTAAAAATCCCAGGGGTAATAAGAAGTCCCGGCTTATGCTGGCAAAAAAGGCCAGCGGAGTGCAAAGCAATATAGTTAATATCGCAGTGACACAATAAATTCGCAAAGCTCTCATTGCTATAATCCCCGACCAACATTCAATGGAAAACAGGAAACCCGTTAATAGTCCGACAATATAAAGGATTACTGACAATAGAAGGCACCATATTATAGCAATAAAAAATTTCGACAGGGCTATAGTAAAGCGTGAAACCAGTAAGGCCAATAAATCTTTCATAGTATAGATCGGAATATTCAGTGAATGACCTTCCGAAAACATATTTACCCATCTTAACCAGTTGTGGTATAAACAGGCCTGTCGGTTTTCTTTCCATTTTTGACAAACTTAATATTAAAAAGTATTAAGGTAGAAATCTACGATGCTAAGTGTCGGATTTATTTAGTGCTCGAAAGAATTGTTATGCATTGTTTTTGTTAATAACTTCTGTATTACCTTTCAACAGGGGTTCATAGAGCGTTTTTTGATTCCATTTCTACAAGAAAAATTTCTTTTTTAACCAGATTTTTAAGGATTAACATTACCTTTACACCAAATCCGGATTAAAGAATTTGCACTGCAAATTCTTATCTTTTTCTAATACCGCACCTTCTTTAATCCGGCAAAAGTCTTCACAATGAAGAAAGCAGGCATACCTGAACGCACTGCCAGAGAGTATTACTATACGAAAGGCAAAAGGGATAATACCTCTCCCGCAAATTGCATAAATCATTCTTTTTTGGTAGCTAACAATATGAACACTGTACTTCCCTTACCGGAGAAAGGATCAGTATTATTGAATGCTTCTAAAAAGAGTAGCAGGAGAATGATATTCCGGGATTTCAGAACAGGTAAATATTTTGCACTTACTTACTGTGCCCATACCGATAAAAAACCGGCTGCAGGTATCTATTTTTCAAATATTCGTCAATTGCATCAAATCATGAAATATATCGATGAATTTCAAATCGATTCATGGGAGCCGGGAGCAAATATCAAAAAGTGCTTTCATCTGCAATAGCCTGACGAATGTCAATTCCGGAAACAAAACTACTATTATGAAACTTTACGTCGGAAATTTAAATGAACACATCGAAGAAAAACAACTGAAAGATGCGTTTCGCGAATTTGGTAAAGTTACCCATGCCCAGGTTGTAAGAGATAATTACACAGGCAAATCGAAAGGATTCGGTTATATAGAAATGCCGGATAATAAGCAGGCCATTAATGTTATTAAAAATGTTAACGGCGGAACCTGGGAAGGAAAAAAAATTACAGTAAAAAAGGCTTATATTTGAAAAGCTTAAGTATTAATTAATATCAGTGACAATGAACATTTACGTTGGTAATCTTAATTTTCAGGTTAAGAATGTAAAGAAGAGAAGTAAGAAAGCCAAGAAT
>CAYUAV010000311.1:0-3095 GCA_964442665.1 uncultured Bacteroidales bacterium | reverse complement strand
GGTTAAGGAATCTGAATTACAGGAAATTTTTGAAACTTACGGTGAAGTAGCATCGGTGAAAATCATTACCGATAAGTATAGTGGACGAAGCAAAGGATTTGGTTTTGTAGAAATGGAGAATGACGATGAGGCAGCCAAAGCTATTAAAGAGCTTAATGGTACCAGTCTTAAAGAGCGGGAAATAGTTGTGAACGAAGCCAAACCAAAGCGCGATAATCCCCGGAGGTAAAACAAAATGTTGGTATAAAATTATCGCTAAGTTTTTTGATATTACATAAAATAAGGCTCAAATTATACCAGATTAATGTAAGAAGATAAGTCGTTTTATTATAATGACTTATCTTTTTATTATTTGTATTCGACAGAACATTATTATGAAATCCCGGGGCCGGTGAACCATCACATTTGTTGATTACAAACCGATAATTCAATTGAATTTTCATAACACCTGGTAGGGTGGAAAATAACTCGTAGAAACCTTTTCGATTTTCACCGGTACACATCTCCGGTTTCATCGTAAAATTATATTACATAAATTTTTTATTCTTCCGATCAGGAGGTATGATAAAAATCATATACTCTTTACGCAACTTTTTACCAGCCGGGTTGTCATAAAAATGAGTTATCGTTTTAAAGTTAAACTTAATATTTAAAGTTGTGGATTATGAAAAAAAGTATCTGGGTCATTTTGACTAAAGCCTTTGTTGAACTTGTTCTGTGGGCATTTCTTGTAGTATTGATATACAACCTCTCAGGATGCAGCCATACTACCTCAGAAAAGCAACCGGAAGCAAAAATTATTAGTTGGTTTCTTCCATAGGATTAAAAACTGACGATTTAAATATAATACCTCAGAACGACAGCCTGTCAGTTATTACATTTTCACCAATAGAACAGTAGTATTATTCTCTTCTCTGGCTCCTAAAATATTGTGAAGGTTTTTATTTCACCCCTCAATTCTTTATATTTAGGTATAACAACCATTGAAGATGAAACGATTTTATTTAGGAGTTCTGGTATTTCTATTGTCGGGGATAGCTGTTGTGAACGGACAGGAGTACCTTCGGGCTGAAGGCAGGTATATTTTTAAGGGTAACGAAGAGGTGATTCTTCGTGGTATCGGAACCGGGAACTGGATGCTGCAGGAAGGATACATGATGCAAACCTCAGATGTTGCCCCGACCCAGCATGAATTTCGGAACAAGCTTATTCAGACTATTGGAGAAGCAAATACCGACAGCTTCTATAATGCATGGCTGGCATGGCATTTTACACGAACCGATGTCGATTCTATGAAATCGTGGGGTTTTAACTGTGCCCGTGTTGCAATGCATTACAAATGGTTTACGCTTCCCATTGAAGAAGAACCTGTTACAGGTGAAAATACATGGCTTGAAAAGGGATTTGTTATAATCGATTCCTTACTCGACTGGTGCAGCGATAAAGAGATGTATCTTATTCTCGACCTACATGGTGCACCCGGTGGCCAGGGAACCGATGCCGCCATTTCCGATTACGATCCCGAATACCCATCCCTGTGGGAAAGCCAGGAAAACAAAAATAAAACCATTGCACTCTGGAGAAAACTGGCTGAAAGATACAGCGATGAACCCTGGATCGGAGGATATGATCTGATCAACGAACCAAACTGGGACTTTGGTGATCCGAATAATACCCCTCTGTGGAATCTATTGACTGATATTGCTTCGGCAATACGAGAAGTTGATCAGAACCACATGATTATTATCGAAGGTAACTGGTTTGCCAATGATTATACAGGGATACCTTCACCCTGGGATGATAATATGGTATTCAGTTTTCATAAATACTGGACAACTAATACACCATCGTCCCTCGATTGGATCATAACGATAAGGAACAGCTATAATATACCCATCTGGCTGGGTGAATCGGGTGAAAATTCCAATACATGGTTCACTAATCTTATTGCTCTTTGCGAAACGAACCATATAGGCTGGTCGTGGTGGCCGGTCAAGAAAGCCCGCATCAATAATCCTTTACATGTTTTAATTAATGAGGATTATACATCGCTTGTCGAATACTGGCGGGGTAATACTCCTGAACCTGATACGGCAATAGCATTTCAAGCTGTAATCAGGTTCGCTGAAAACCACAAGCTAGAAAATTGCATTTACCAGAAAGATGTGGTCGATGCTATGATACGTCAACCCTTCACAGCAAACGTTGTTCCCTATAGTGCTCATAAACCCGGTCAAACCGTATTTGCTACCGATTACGATCTGGGACGTAATCATTATGCCTATTTCGATGCAGATACCGGCGACTATCACCTTACTACAGGCGGCGATTGGGTCGATTGGAATCAGGGGTGGTCATACCGGAACGACGGTGTTGATATCGAAGCATGTACTGATTCCTATGAATCGAATGGATTCAATGTCGGGTGGACTGAAAAAAACGAATGGTTACAATATACCCTAACTACTGATAGTCTGGCAGCTTATACGCTAAGTATCCGATATGCATCAGGAAGTACAGGCGGCAATGTTCGCTTCCTGGTAAATGACATTCCCGTGACAGGGATTATTTCATTATCAGCAACAGGAGATTGGCAAAATTGGACTACACTGCAGTTGCCAAACGTTGTCCTTCCTGCAGATACTGCCAGAATAAGACTCATATTTGAAAGCGGGGGAATCAATATCAATTATTTCAAATTTACTGATCCCGTACCTATCGATTCTATCGAATTTTTGCCCGTATCGGCCGAGACTTCGACAGATGGAAACTCAGTATTTCTGTATCTGAATAAAGATATCATTTCACAGGCTGAAGATATTCCTCTATCGGATTTTCAGGTAAAAGCAGACGGAACGTCCTTAGCCATCGAAACGATAGTTATTGATGCTCTCAGTTCCCGTATACTTCAACTTCAGCTAGGTGAACCGGTATACTACGGAAATAGCATAACGCTTTCCTATAATGGGAACTCTGTTTTCAGTAGTATCGATACACTTCAGGCTTTTACTGAGATGGAAGTCATAAATAAACTGCCTGCGCGCCATACTGTTCCCGGAAGAATTCAAGTTGAAGATTATTACTTCAATAACGGC
>CAYUAV010000310.1:0-5316 GCA_964442665.1 uncultured Bacteroidales bacterium | reverse complement strand
TGAGGGAATTGACCAAGGCGACTATCATTTTTTTATAAGCCTTACTGACCATGAAGGCTGGCGGGCGGAAAAGGGATTGAGTATTAAAATAGTAAATAGGTAATCATAGAAACCAAAAACCAATTATCAAAACCAAAATCCCTATTTATAGTGATTGACTGGCTATAGTTTAACGTCTAAACTTGAAGTCCGTATTATGTGAATGGAAATTATAAAAAAAAACATATCGGCAATACTTCGTTACCTGTTGTTTTTATTGTTTGTAGAATATTACAGCAGTATAACTATGTTTTACCATGCACACTTGGTAAACGGGTATATTATTATCCACTCACATCCATTTAAGCATGATCCTGAAAAGAAGGCCCCTTTTCAATCGCATAATCACTCTTTATCTACCTATAACCTTATCCATCATTTTAATAAAACTAACTGGAAAGAGTCTTCGGCAGTGGTTCAAATTCCTAAACCAATTGTCATTTTTTTCGCTTATAATATTAATTATTTTTCTCCTGATTTTAACTCGAACAAGCATACTCATGCCCAGTTAAGGGCTCCTCCCTCCGCGTAATTTATTTTCTGTAATTCAATTCTAAGGTTTAGCGCGATACTAGTTGTTGTAAAAGAGAAACAAACGTATTGCAGATTATTTCATTTATATAATTCTTTTGCCCTCTTCTAATGAGATGGGCATAAATGGTTGTGCATATAAAATATTTAAACAATGAAAGAAATGAAGAATTCCATAATTTTCTTATTAATAATCTTATTCCCTGTACAGATTTTTTCCCAAAAAATAAATACCGATGCAAATATTATAGGTCATGTGGTTTGCTGGGGAAAACATATCCCTTTTGCCAATGTGGTAATTAAAGGGACAACCATTGGCACTGTAACCGATGAAACAGGACACTATCAGTTAATTAACCTACCTATTGGTGATGTTACTTTAGTTGTAACCTCTTTAGGTTATAAACCACAGGAAAGAACTATTACAACAGAAGTTAATAAAACTATTGAAGTTAAATTTGATCTCGAGGAAGATGTACTCAACCTCGATGAAGTTGTGGTATCAGCAGACCGCAGTACGCAAAAGCGTACGGAAGCCCCTGTTATTGTGAATATAATCTCGCCAAAACTTTTCTCCATTTCTCAGTCGCTGACATTGGGCGAAGGTTTGAACTTCTCACCTGGCCTGCGCCTTGAAAACAATTGCCAGAACTGTGGTTTTACCCAGATACGAATGAACGGTATGGAAGGACCGTATTCACAGATACTGATTAACAGTCGTCCTATTTTCAGCGGATTGGCTGGAGTATATGGATTGGAGCTTATCCCGTCAAACATGATAGAACGTGTGGAAATTGTACGTGGTGGGGGGTCCGCCCTTTTTGGAAGCAATGCCATTGCAGGAACAATCAATATTATTTTAAAAAATCCGGTTGCAAATTCTTATGAGATCGGTGGTAATTACTCCCTTAATGGAGTTGGGGTAGAGGGTTCCGGGGGCGAAGCCCCTGATTATTCGGCTAATTTTAATACATCACTAGTATCTGATGACCGTAAAACCGGGATATCCCTGTATGGTTTCACACGTGAACGCAAAATGTTCGATGCCAATAACGACGATTTTTCCGAAATTGCTCCCTTGAACAACCTTACGCTGGGGACGAGGTTCTTTCATCGTTTCAGTTACAGGAGCAAACTCGTCCTTGACTTTTTTACCATAAATGAACAACGCGATGGTGGCAATAAGCAAGATTTACCTTTACATGAACGTGATATTGCCGAAGCTCTTAAGCACGATTTAAAAACTATTACTTTAACGCACGAACAATTTTTTAGGGAATACGACATGCTTTCTGTCTTTGCATCGGGGCAGTTCCTGAACCGCGATTCATATTATGGCGCAAACCAATCGTTGAGCGATTATGGAAATTCGAAAGACAAGACGTACAATATTGGCGCCCAATATAAAGCAATTTTTAGTAATTCATCAATCATTACTGGTATAGAAAATACCGGCGGTTTTTTAACCGATAAAAAGCTGGGATACCCCGATTACGAGAATGCTGTAATTGTAAATGATAGCATTACAGAAGTGCCGCATGCCGGGAACATAACCGTTGCCGACCAATCCTCGTTAACTATCGGTGTTTTTACCCAATACGAGCTTAAATTAAATAAAGCAAAAATTGCTGTTGGCGGCAGGTACGACCATTACGAAGTGAAAGACTTGGCCAAAGAAGATGGTAATGCTAAAAAGGGTAATGTATTTAGTCCCCGTCTTAGTTTAATGTACGAAATATTCGATGAATTACAGGTTAGGGTGAATTATTCGCAGGGATATCGCGCCCCGCAGATATTTGACGAAGATCTACATATCGAAACATCCGGTTCAAGACAGGTTATTAATGTGAATGATCCAGGGCTCAAACAGGAGACAAGCCACAGCATGATGGCATCGCTGGATTTCAACGGACTGATAGGTACAGTATATACTGGCTTTCTGATTGAAGGTTTCTATACCCGGCTCGAAGATCCTTTTGTAAATAAGATAGGAATCCCTGATGAAAACGGAATTGTAATTTATACCAGGAAAAATGCACAGGATGGGGCTACAGTGCAGGGTATCAACATGGAATTTAAACTGAAACCTTTAAAGGCATTTTCTCTCACTTCCGGTTTTACTTTACAATCCAGTAAATATGATGTAGCTCAAGAGTTCGATGAAAAACGTTTTTTCCGCACACCAAATCAGTATGATTTTTTTGCAGTTGACTGGAATTTTGCAAGAAATATTTGCCTTTCGGTAACTGGTAATTATACGGGCAGCATGTTGGTTCCATATTTCGGCACCGAAACCAACCCCGATGTAGGGGAATTGCATAAATCACAGGATTTCTTTGATTTGGGGTTGAAGCTAAAATATAATATTAAACTAAACGGGGCTGCATTGCAATGGTTTGTCGGTATTAAAAATATTTTCAATGCTTATCAATCCGATTTTGACATGGGAACGGACCGCGATCCTGCTTACATGTATGGCCCGGTATCGCCCCGGACAATATATATCGGAATTAAAATAGGAAATATGCTTGACTGATAAACTGGCCCTGCCTACCGCTAATAGTCGGCAGGGCTGTTTTAATCCGGTTTGCGTTATTTTTGTCTGTATAATTTTATTAAATGGGAATAGAAAAACAAGAATCAAAACCGGCCGGATATCCAGGTAAAATCATCGGTCGGTTAATGAATAAGTTTCATACATATTTATATTTTAACTTAGAAACTCCTATTAAATAATATTTCAGACACTGATTAAACAATTATCACAGAATTATCGCCCTGAAATGCATTGGGAACATATTTGTCCGCTTCCTTTTCATTTACCCATTCCCTTTTGTCGAGAAGGTACTTAAACTGGTATTCCTTACCCGTTGCAAGATTTACGGTAGCAGAAAATTCCCCTGTTTTGCGTTTTTTCATAGGAATGCTTTCAATGTCCCAGTCATTAAAATCACCCACCAAGTTTGCCTGTTTGATGTTGGAAGCAATTTCTCCCGCCAGAATAAAGGTTACTTTGCATTCCGGCTTTGTCTTAATAGATTGTTTTTTTATACCCATATTACTTAGAATTATTGTTGTTTTTCAACTTGCTTTTAAATTTCCCAACTGGTAATATATTTCTCTGATTTTGCCCGCAGTATCGGACCATTTCAGGTTTTTAACTTCATGATTACCGTTCCTTTTTAAAAATCCTGATAATGCCGGGTAAGACAAAATTCCGTATAAAGCATCCGCTATTGCATCCACATCCCAAAAATCGACCTTAATGGCGTGTTTCAGTACTTCCGAAACTCCTGACTGTTTTGAAATAATTACTGGTACATTACTCTGTAGTGCTTCAAGCGGAGCAATTCCAAAGGGTTCGGAAACCGATGGCATAACATAGACATCGCTCATGGAGTACATCCGGTATACATCATCACCTTTCAGAAAGCCGGTAAAATGGAATTTATCGGAAATACCCAGCCTTGCTACCAATTCGATCATTTTCTCCAGTAAATCCCCGCCACCGGCCATAACAAACCGCACATTATCCATTCTCTTGAGTATTTTATTAGCTGCCTCGATAAAATATCCAGGTCCCTTTTGTGCAGTAATCCTTCCCAGAAAAGTGACTATTCGGTCATTCGACCCGATTTTCCACATTCTTTTCATTTCAGCCTTATTTACTGGTTCTACGGCGTTGTGAACCGTGATAACCTTTAAAGGAGATATGCCGTACTTCCTGATCACAATATCCCGGGTAAACTGGCTGACGGTAACGATTTTATCTGCTGCTTCCATTCCCCTTTTTTCTATATCGAATACCTGCTTATTATGGTTCTCGCCGCAGCGGTCAAATTCAGTAGCGTGAACATGGATTACAAGGGGTTTCCCGGATACTTTTTTAGCCTCGATTCCGGCAGGATAAGTAAGCCAGTCATGGGCATGAATAATATCATGGCGTTCTTCCCCGGCAATTCCGGAAGCTACCGCGCCGTAACGATAGATTTCTTCAAATAAGCTCGCTCCATACTGTCCTGAAAATTCTAATTTCTTGGAGGAACTATCATCCCCGGACGCCATTTGTTTCTTAAGTTTTTCCTGTAGCAATTTTTCATATTGCTCAGGAGAGCAATATGAAGAAATTTGCCCGCTATATTCCAAAAACTTCCTCTTTTCAAATTCTTTTTGTTCCCGTATAATTTTTTGTGAAAGCTCAATATCACCAGCTGCAATCAATCGCATGCCGGATTGGGTTTCATCACCGTATACTTTAGGTACTACAAAAGTTAAATTGATATCATTAAATACAGCCAGGCTTTTTGTTAATCCGTAACAGGCAGTTCCCAGTCCGCCAGTTATATGAGGGGGGAATTCCCACCCGAACATTAATACTCTCACAATTTTTCGATCGGATTTAGTGTATAAATTGGGAGATTACTTAAATAAAGTTATCAAATAATTAAATCTTTTACAATAGTTAGAGGATGATCTATATCATCGGTTATTAGGCAAACTGAGAATTTTTCACCAGATGCTATTAGTTGCTTTACTTACATTGGAGTACTTATGGATGGAGTTAATGCACTCTTTTTTTACTATACAGGATATAGGTGATTGATGTTATCATGTAAATCCAAACCTTTTTGACGCATTTCAGTAGAAATATTTACAAACAAGAAGATAAAGCAGATAACACCATTTATTGATAAGAGCCATGTTTACAAAAGATAGCCTGATTTTTGTGGTTGATGATGATGAACC